>WFWH01000019.1 GCA_015491245.1 Patescibacteria group bacterium
AATCATTGTCTTCCTCGGCTACTTGCACTACCGCCGTGTGGGTGGGGTGCGGATTTCCGAATTTGAGCAAAGCCGTCCAGAGGCAGTACGCACCGCACCTTTATACAATAATGCCGCTCCCTCTCTGGGGGAGACGAGGGAAGAGGATGTTGCATCTCACGGCGGGGCAGCAGCCGTGCAGCAAGGAGATCGTCAGTTGTTTGGTTAAGGGGGCATACCCTTCGGCCTCGACCACAAATTTTCTGCATTGTTTTTTAATGTGTATGTGTGCGTTTGGCTTGTTGCCGTGCAGGTTGTGAGACCGTCATCCTGTTTTGACAAAACTACGGCAATGCCGCATCATGTCCTGTAATGGATCTCACCGAATCAAAATACGGCAGCGTTTTTGTCATGGTGTTCTCTGTGCTAAGTGTGCTGTCTGCCGCAGCGGGATTCTTTTGCGGCGAGTCTGCCTGCGCGGTGCTCTTAATCGTGCCGGTACTGCCGTGGATACTTATCATTCACGGTATGAGTGGGGTAAACCTCCCCCTGGCACTCTATCCAGTTCTTTTTCTCCTTAATGTAGTGTTGGTATTTCTTCTCGGTGCGTTTACCGAATACCTTTTAAGAGGCCGATAGCACATTGGCGCTATTCCCCCCAGAGTGGGCCACAAAAAATGGCGCGGTTGCGCCGGTTTTTATTATGTACACAAAAACGCTATTGACGGTGCCCCGGGCAAATGTCGGTATGTTTTATCCACAAGGGAATTTTCTCTCTGCAGCGGTACTATGGCGGTGACGGTAGGGATTGCGTTGGGGTGCGGCGTTGTGGGGCGCACACATGAGAACGCAGAAGGGGCAGAATGCAGCAGCATTTCTGCTATTTTCTGCACTGCGCATACAATCTATGCGCGCACCGCCATGGCCATTATTCATTACCAGTGTTAATCGCAGCGGGTGCCATGCCAACCATTGAAAAAATAGTTAAGCGCAACGGGCAACTCGTAAATTACGAGCCCGAAAAAATTACCGCAGCGGTTGAGAAGGCTTTTAAAGAGGTTAAGGGGAATCCCATGACGGCGGAGGCCACGTCGGTGCGCGACCAGGTGCACCGCTACTTGCTCATGGGTGCGGCCGGCACCACGCCCACTGTGGAGCAGGTGCAAGATTTGGTAGAGCGTGCGCTCATGGAGCGGGGATTTTTTGATGTCGCCAAAGCGTACATCATTTATCGGTTTATACACGCGAAGCGCAGGGAAGAAAAAAAGCACCAAATTCAAGCGAAAATAGAAGATAGCCGCCTCTACGTAATAAAGCGCTCGGGTGAGCGGGAGCCGTTTTCGCGGGAAAAGTTGGCGGCAAGGATACGGCATGCAATCCGCGGCTACGAAGAGCATGTTTCGGTAGACCAGATCATTACGCAGTGCGAGCAAGAGCTGCATGACGACATAAAAACCAGTGAGGTTTCCGAGGTGCTCACCATGGTGGTGCGTTCATTTATAGAGCGTGACCCAGCATACGCGCATGTGGCGGCGCGCCTTCTTTTGGATACGGTATATACAAATGCGTTTGGCAAGAAGCCAGATTATCGGCGCTTTGAGGCTGCACACCGCAAGTTGTTTGTCCGCTACATTACCCATGCGGTTCGTGAGGGTATGCTGGATGAGCGTATGCTGGATTTTGATTTAGAGAAACTTGCCGCGGTGCTCAAGCCAGAGCGGGATGACCTTTTCCGCTACCTAGGGCTCCATACGCTCTTTACGAACTACTTTATGAAAGATCCGCTTACTAAGCGGGTGTTGGAAACGCCCCAAATATTCTGGATGCGTGTGGCAATGGGTACCGCACTCGCAGAGAAAACGCCTGAGGACCGCCAAAAGTGGGCCATTGCCTTCTATGAAATTATGTCGGATTTTTACTACACCCCCTCATCGCCCACGCTCTACCATGCGGGGTGGAAGCGCGCGCAGCTCTCCTCTTGCTTCTTGAGCACCGTACCGGATGATCTGCACGATATCTTTCGCACGTACAGCGATGATGCGCAATTGCTGAAATATGCCGGCGGCGTGGGGGACGACTGGACGCCGGTGCGGGCAACGGGTGCGCTCATTTCTTCTACGGGCGTAGAGAGCCAGGGGGTCATACCGTTCTTGAAGATTGCGAATGATGTCACTGTTTCCATTAACCGAAGCGGCCGGCGGCGCGGGGCGGCAGCGGTGTACCTGGAGACATGGCATTTTGATATTGAGGATTTTATTACCCTGCGCAAGCCTACTGGCGACGAGCGGCGCCGCACGCATGATCTCAACACGGTGAATTGGGTACCCGATCTGTTCATCAAGCGCGTTATCGCGGATGAGGAATGGACGCTCTTTTCACCTGATGAAGCGCCGGATCTGCACGACCTCTATGGGAAGAAGTTTGAAGAGGCATACTGCCGCTACGAAGAAAAAGCGCAGCGGGGCGAGATGCGGGTATGGAAGCGCATTAAGGCAAAAGACCTCTGGCGCAAAATGATTACCATGCTCTATGAAACGGGCCACCCCTGGATGACGTTTAAGGACCCTTGCAACATCCGCCAGCCGCAGGACCACTGTGGGGTGGTGCATGGCTCCAACCTTTGTACCGAGATCACCTTGATTACTAACCGTGACGAGACTGCAGTGTGCAACCTTGGCTCTCTTAATTTTGCCAAATTTGTTCGTGATGATGGCGTCTTTGACCGCGATGCCGTGGCGCGCATCGTTCCCATTGCGATGCGCATGTTGGATAACGTTATAGACATCAATTTCTACCCCACTGAAAGAACGCGCCGCTCCAATTTACGGCACCGCCCCGTGGGCTTGGGTATTCGGGGTGTACAGGACGCGCTGTACAAAATGGACATTCCCTTTGAGAGTGAAGCGGCGCTCGCCTTTGCAGATGAGAGCATGGAAATTGTGGCATACTACGCCATTCTCTCTTCCGCGGATCTTGCGCGCGAGCGCGGCCCCTATGAGACGTTCAAAGGGTCCAAGTGGGACCGCGGCATTCTCCCGCAGGATACCCTGGCGCACCTAGAGGAAGAGCGCGGCGTGCCGATTGACATTCCGAAGGAAGGAAAGTTGGATTGGGCGCCGGTGCGTGAAGCGATCCGCAAGTATGGCATGCGTAATTCCAACACGATGGCAATTGCGCCGACGGCTACCACCGCCAACATTGTGGGGTGCTACCCTTCCATTGAGCCGATATATAAAAACCTCTACGTGAAATCCAACATGGCAGGTGATTTTGTAGTGGTAAACCACTACTTGGTGGAGGATTTGCGCGCGCGCGGCCTTTGGTCAAAGGAGATGTTGGACAAGCTGAAGCTTGCCGACGGCAGTGTGCAGGAGATAGAAGAAATACCCGCGGAACTGCGCGCAAAATACAAAGAGGTATTTGAAATTGATCCGCGGTGGCTCATTAAAGCAGCGGCGCTGCGGGGCAAGTGGATTGACCAGAGCCAATCACTGAACCTGTTTTACCGCGGCAACTCTGGCAGGGAGATTTCGGAAATGTACCTCTACGCGTGGCGCATGGGGCTGAAGACCACGTACTATCTGCGAACCACCGCAGCGACAAAAGTGGAAAAATCAACCATAGACCACGATAAATTCAAGGAATTTGAAAAGAGGCGCAAGGAGCAGTTAGGTATCGGCGCCACGGCACCGTCTGCGCACGCTCCCGCATCGATTGCCACCGCGCGCACGGAGATGGCCCCGCGTGCGCGTGCCCATGCAGGTTCCGGCGCAGAAGTGGGGAGGGAAAATGTGTGCGTCGCATGCGAAGGGTAAGCAGCGCCACGGTAGTGCGTACCGCATCGCCGTGGCACCTGCAGCATTTATCAGTAATAACACACCATTGCCAGTTTTCTTGGAAAACCACGAACGCCTATGAGTGACGCTACCCCCAAGGGCTTTGTGCAGATGCCCGATAAAGTGACCACGGCCCAAACGACCAAAAAGGGCATCATCAACAACAATTCCACCGATCCGAACAAGATTCTCCCGCTCACCTATCCGTGGGCGCGCCAGCACTACAAGAATGGCGTGGCGAACAATTGGGTGCCGGAGGAAATTTCCATGCAGCAGGACGTGGAGCTCTGGAAGAAAACGGGCCCCGGCGCGCTCTCCGAGGATGAGCGCCGCATGGTGCTTTGGAACCTCGGGTTCTTTTCTACCGCTGAATCGCTCACGGCCAACAATATTGTCATGGCGATTTACCGCCACGTGACCAATCCTGAGGCGCGGCAGTACCTTCTGCGGCAGGCGTACGAGGAAGCCGTGCACACGGACACGTTCATTTACTGCTGTGACAGCTTG
The DNA here is from genome assembly GCA_015491245.1 of Patescibacteria group bacterium. Classification (GTDB taxonomy): domain Bacteria; phylum Patescibacteriota; class Minisyncoccia; order Phycocordibacterales; family UBA12088; genus WFWH01. Next base: position 4,323 of record WFWH01000019.1, read on the forward strand.
GGGTTGGACCCGGATGAGGTGTATAACATGTACCTCACCATTCCCTCTATCCGCGAGAAGGATGAGTTCGTGGTAAACCTCACTAAGTCGGTGTTTGACCTCTCTTTCACCACTGAGGGGACGAAGAATATCCAACTATTTGTCCATGATCTTGTGGGGTACTACGTCATTATGGAAGGCATATTTTTCTATGCGGGATTTGCCATGATGCTTTCCATGATGCGCAAAAACCGGATGGTGGGCGTAGCGGAGCAGTTCCAATACATTTTGCGCGACGAGTCGGTCCACCTCGCATTTGGCTCTGATCTCATCAACACCATTGTGGAGGAAAATCCCGAAATTTGGACGCAAGACTTCCAAGATGAATTGGTGCAGATGATAAAAGAAGGGGTGGTATTGGAGGAAAAGTATGCTGATGACGCACTGCCGCGTGGCATCCTCGGTCTTAATGCCGAGGTGGTAAAGCAATATGTACGCTTTATCGCAGACCGCCGGCTAGAGCGCATCAACCTGCCCAAACAGTACAACGTAGAAAATCCCTTTCCGTGGATGAGTGAAATTATGGACCTCTCCAAGGAAAAGAATTTCTTTGAGACACGCGTTACCGAGTACCAGACAGGATCATTGGATTGGGAATAGCAGCGCACACGGTGAGTTTGAGGGGCTATGTTGAGTGTACGGGCGCGAGAGCGCCTCTCAAGAAGAGCGCATGTGGTGGTAGGCGCGGCTTTGCTGGTTGCAGGCGGGGGATTTGCGGCGTGGGCATGGTATCCGCAACCTAAGAGCGCCCCACAGTACGCCCGCTGCATTGCACAGTCGGGGACGGTACTCTACGGTGCATTTTGGTGCGAGGCATGCACGGCGCAACAGGAACGCTTTGGTGCTGCGGCGCCGCTGCTGCCGTATGTGGAGTGCGCTACACCCGATGGCCAGCGGCAGAAGGAGGTGTGCCGCGCGGCAGGCATAACCCGCTACCCCACCTGGGTTTTTCCCGGCGGCGCGCGCTATGAGGGAATGTTGACTCCGCGCGAAGCTGCCGCGCGCGCCGGCTGCCTCTCTTAGCAGTATCTTAGGGTGTGCATGCCATTTGTCATTTCCGAGAGAGATGGTAGTATTGCGCCGTGCGCCGCTGGAGTGCTTTAGGGTGTGCAAAACTTAATTGCCATGGAGACGGAAAAGAAATATCTCATTGCAGGTGGGCTCATACTTTTGGTGCTCGTGGCACTGAGTGGCCTTGCGGTCATTTCCAAAGATGCCGTCGCAAAAGGAGAATACGATACCTTCGCTTCTTGCCTTGCTGAGAGAGGTGCCAAATTCTATGGCGCATTTTGGTGCCCCAATTGCGCGGCGCAAAAAGAGCTCTTTGGCGCTTCAGCGAAAAAGCTGCCGTATGTGGAATGCTCACCCCCCAACCGCAAGGGGCAGTATGCGGTGTGCCGTGACGCAGGCATAACCCGCTATCCCACGTGGGAATTTGCCGATGGTACGCGCGTAGAGGGGGTGCAGCCCTTGGAAGCCTTGGCGGAAAAAACTGGCTGTCCTCTTCAAAAGGATGCGCCAAACGAGACCGGGTGACCGTAATCGCCATGCCCGGTGCGTTGAGGGCACAATAATGAGATACAATGTCTCCTTCTCCCATTACGTTTTCGATTCTCGCACGTGATCCATCAACCCGCGCGCGGGCGGGGGAACTCGTAACGCCGCACGGCACTATTCCCACGCCCGCATTTGTGGGTGTCGCCACACTGGGCACTTTGAAGGGGGTGCCATATGCACTACTCCTCCAAGGTGTTCCCCCCGCGCTCATTGTAAACACGTACCATCTGTACCTGCGTCCGGGCGCAGAAGTGGTGCGGCGCGCCGGCGGCATACACCGTTTTATGGGATGGCAGGGGTCTGTGTTGAGCGATTCGGGAGGGTTTCAGGTGTTTTCCCTCGGGGCCGCCTTTGGAAAAAATCTCACGAAAGTAGCGCGGGAAGATATTGATGCCGCGCGCAATGAGCGCGCGCCCGCGGTGTACGATCCTGAGGTGCTGAGCCAGCACGGGCGTTTGGCAATTATTGACGACGAGGGGGTATCGTTCACCTCGCACCTTGACGGCTCTTTTCATCGGTTCACCCCGGAGCGTGCCATTGAAATTCAACACGCGATAGGTGCGGATATTATCTTCGCCTTTGATGAATGTACGGCGGCTACGGCGTCGTACGCATACCAGCGTGAGGCGCTCGCGCGCACCCACGCGTGGGCGGAGCGGTCCCTGCGCGCCCACCGGCGCAACCTCGAAGCTTCTCGCATGCAGGCGCTTTTCGGTATTGTGCAGGGAGGGCGGCATGAGGCGCTGCGCCGGGAGAGCGCGCGTACCTTGGGCGCCATGCCCTTTGACGGCTACGGCATTGGCGGTTCGTATGTGAAGGAAGATTTGGATACCGCGGTGGGGTGGGTATGTGAGGAGCTGCCGGAGGATAAACCGCGCCACCTTTTGGGGATTGGCGAGCCGGAGGACCTTCTGCGCGGTATTGAACAGGGTGTAGACCTTTTCGATTGCGTTCAACCCACGCGCCTGGGGCGCACCGGCGTAGTGTATACTCGCGAGGGAAAGCTCAATTTATGGAATGAGCGGTTTCGGGAAGACTTCAACCCCGTGGATTCCCACTGTGCGTGCCCTGTGTGCGCATCACATACCCGCGCGTACCTCGCGCATCTGTTTCGGGCACGCGAGATGGCGGCGGCCTCCTACGCAAGCCTGCACAATCTTTTCTTCTTACAGGCGCTGGTTGCGGAAAAAAGGGAAGCGATTCTGCGCAATGGCCGCGCATGAGCGCGCTGCGCCGCTATCCATCTTTTTTGTCCCGCATACGGTACCTTGAAGCGATGCGTGTGAGTTGGACTGCATACGGCACCGCGCGTATACTGTGCGCCACAATATGACGTTCGTGTTAGAAACCGAAAAGACGCCGGCGGGAGACCAGCCGCAGGCGATTGCGGCGCTGGTAGCGGGCGTGCAGCAGGGAATGCGCCACCAAACACTGCTGGGGGTGACCGGTTCCGGTAAAACCTTTACCGCCGCCAATGTAATTGCTGCGGTGCAAAAGCCGACCTTGGTTATCGCACATAACAAAACCCTTGCGGCGCAGCTCGCACAGGAGTATCGCGAATTGTTCCCCCGCAACAAAGTCTGTTACTTCGTCTCTTACTACGATTACTATCAGCCCGAGGCCTACGTCCCCGCCTCAGATACCTACATTGAGAAAGAGGCGCAAATTAATGAGGAAATTGACCGCTTGCGGCACCAGGCGACCCAGGCACTGCTCACGCGCCGCGATGTTATCGTGGTAGCCTCCGTCTCATGCATTTACGCGCTGGGTTCGCCCACGGAGTACCAAAAATCGCTCCTGCCCATACGGGTAGGGGATAGGGGCGACAGGACAGCGCTGCTCCGCCGGCTGGTAGCGCTGCATTTTACGCGCACGGGGGCGGATTTGCTGCCCGGGCAATTCCGCGCACGTGGCACCTTCGTAGAGATTATGCCCGCCGATGAGCGGCTCATTTACCGTGTGGTGTGGGCGCAGGGTGCCGTGGCGCGCATAGAAGCCATAGATGCGACCACGCGTGCCCTGCGCGGCACCCATGACCTGGTGTATATTTTTCCCGCAAAGCACTATGTGACCCCCGAAGAAGAGCGCAAGCGAGCTATTACCGCCATTAAGGCGGAGTTGAAGGAGCGCCTGCGCGTTCTAAAACGGGAAGGGAAAGTGCTAGAGCACGAGCGCCTTAAGCGGCGCACCAATCACGATCTCGCCCTCATCAAAGAAATGGGGTACTGCAATGGGATAGAGAATTACTCGCGTCATTTTGACGGGCGCGCACCCGGAGAGCCGCCCTATACCCTTTTGGATTATTTCCCCAAAAATGAAAAGGGCGAGCCCGATTTTCTCACCATTGTGGATGAATCACATGTAACGCTGCCGCAAATTGCCGGTATGTACGCAGGCGACCGCGCGCGCAAGGAGACGTTGATTGCACACGGGTTCCGCCTTCCCTCGGCCCTGGACAACCGTCCGCTGACATTTGCGGAATTTGAAGAGCGGGTGGGGCCGCGTATCTACACCAGCGCCACCCCCGGGCCCTACGAGCGTGAAAAGAGTGTGCCGCCCGCGGGACAGGTGGTAGAGCAGATTATCCGTCCGACTGGACTTTTGGATCCCAAGGTTGAGGTGCGGCCCATTGTGGCGCGCGGCACGTATCCCGGGCAGGTGGCCGATCTGATGCGTGAGATAACCGCAACCACCGCGCGCGGTGGGCGCGTGCTTGCCACCACGCTCACAAAAAAGATGGCCGAGGATCTTACCGAGTACCTCAAGGAAAAGGGTGTTAAAGCGGAGTACCTGCACAGCGATATTAAAACTATTGACCGCATCAGCATCATCACCGATTTCCGAAAGGGAGTATTTGATGTGCTGGTGGGGGTTAATCTTTTGCGGGAAGGGCTAGACCTCCCCGAGGTAATGCTCGTGGGCATACTGGACGCCGACAAAGAGGGGTTCTTGCGCTCAGAAACCGCACTTATTCAAACCATTGGGCGCGCCGCGCGCAATCTTGAGGGAAAAGTGCTCCTGTATGCGGACGAGGTTACGCCCTCGCTCAAACGTGCGGTGGACGAAACGCGCCGGCGCAGGAAGCGCCAAGCGGCATACAATGCGGCACATGGCATCACTCCCACGACCGTGCAAAAGGCATTTGCGGACATTACCGACCAGCTCAACCGCACCCACAAAGAAGCGGTCCGCCAGCTCACCGCATTGGATGAAGCGCGCTTTGCGACACATCCCGAGGAGGTACTGGAGGAAAAGCGCAAGCAAATGGAAGCAGCAGCCAAAGCGCTTGATTTTGAAACTGCTGCACTATTGCGGGATGAGCTACGCTATTTTGAGCAGCAGCTAAAAAAGGAGCGCACTTCTCCCCAGCGCCCGAATGCGCCGCGGAACCGAAAGGGGTAATATAATGCTATTGGTAGCGTTAATGGAAATATCCCGATAACCTTTTACTATGCTGGAGGCGGCGGTGGGGCATGCAGGAGGGGAGCACGCGCGAGAAGCCGGTCGCGAGGCAGCGCGTATAGCGCGAGATTCCCTCGCGAAAAAAAATCTATCGGCACACTTTTATTTCGTGTTCGCTTCTTCATTATTTGACCAGCAAGAGTTACTCTCAGGGGTTACGGAAATTTTCCCGGGACTTCCTATGGGGGGCGCTTCAACGGCGGGAGAAATTGCGCACTCAGGCCCACTTGCGCAACACTCAGTGGTGGTAGTCGCCTGCCATGCGCCAGAAACCCATGTCTCTTTCGCTAATGAGGCCCACCTTGCAAAGGATGCTGCGGGTGCTGGTGCGCGCGCAGCACAGTCTGCACTTGCGCCGCTCTCTGGCACGCGCGCCGATCTGCTTTTCATGTTTGCGGATGGCCTGACTGCAAATGGCTCCAGCGTTTTGCGTGGCATTCAGCGCGCAGCGGGAACAGACACGCCGATTGTGGGGGGATCGGCGGGCGATGACGGCGCATATCAAAAGACTATGCAGTACTGCAACGGCACGGTGCATTCTGACAGCGTTACTGTTGGTGCCCTCGCGGGAGGCTTTTCATTCTCAGTGGGGGTGCGGCATGGCTGGATGCCGGTAGGGCTCTCTAAGACCATCACAAAATCTGAAGGAAATATCCTACATGAGATTGACGGCAAACCCGCAATTGAACTGTACAAGGATTATTTAGGCGATGACATTGAAGACCTCCTCGTAAACAAGACGTTAGCGGAGGTGGCGCTGCCGTACCCCCTCGGCCTGACCTTGCCGGGCAGCGATGAGCTGCTCCTGCGCGCACCGTTTTATGTAGATGAAAAAGGATCCATTACCTGCGGTGGTGAAGTTCCGGAGGGTGCACAGGTGCGCCTGATGCTGGGAAGCAAAGAGGAGGCAATTGCCGCTGCACGCCGCGCGGCGCGTGCAGCGCGCGAAAACCTTGCGGGAACTCCGAAGCTTATTCTCATCTTCAACTGCCACGTGCGCGATAAGTTGTACGCCCACGGGGACCATGCGCGCCGCGAAATCCAAGCGGTGCACGAGGTGTTCGGAGAAGAGGTGCCACTCGCGGGGTTTTACACCTATGCCGAACAGGCGCCGGTGGCGGGCATTTCCTCCGCGCACATGGAAGGAGGGTGTACCAGCGAATTGCACAATGAAACTATTGTGATCGTGGCCTTGGCCGATTGAGGCCCGCGTATGGTAGAATGCCGTGTTCGCCCCTTGCCTAAGGGGGGCGTGTAAGGTGCTTATGCAGGAGCGCATCATCGTGCGTAATGCGCGCACACACAATTTGAAAAATGTTACCGTGGAAATGCCGCGGAACAAGATGATCGTATTCACCGGCCTCTCGGGATCGGGAAAATCCTCTCTCGCTTTTGACACCATTTTTGCCGAGGGCCAGCGCCGCTATATAGAGTCTCTCTCCGCCTATGCGCGGCAATTCCTCCACCAAATGCAAAAGCCCGACGTGGAAGAGATTATCGGCCTCTCCCCAGCCATTTCCATAGACCAAAAAAGCAGCTCGCGCAATCCGCGCTCTACCGTTGCCACAGTAACGGAGATCTACGACTACCTCCGCATTTTGTATGCGCGGGTGGGGCGCGCGTACTGCCCTCAAGACCACACGCCCATCAGGCGCATGAGCAATGAAGAGGTGCAGCGCACGGTCATGGCGGCCCTTAACCTGGGGCGCGCCCTGCGCGCAAACCGTGAGGTGATGGGGGTGCCGCTGCACGATGCGAAATTGAAGGTGTATGCGCCAGTGGTGGTGGGACGCAAGGGGGAGCACTACCAATTACTGTACGATTTGTTGAGCAAGGGGTATGAAACCGTACGGGTGGATGGCAAGGATTGCTCGCTGCGGGAAAAAATTATTTTGGATAAAAACCGCGCCCATTCCATAGATGTATTGGTGGATGAGTGGTACGTTACCGAATTCAAAGAACACAAGCGCGACGCGGAGGAGCGCCTCGCGGAAGCGATTGAAACCTCGCTGCATGAAGCAGACGGCTTGGTCAAAGTTATTTTACCAGACGGCGAAGAGAAGATTTTTTCATCCAAATTTATATGCCCGCGCGACGGCACCTCATTCCCTGAAATAGAGCCGCGGCTATTTTCTTTTAACTCGCCCTACGGGGCATGCGCAGAGTGCAACGGCTTGGGGGTGGTGGGGGTGCTGCAGGACGAGGTATGTCCCGCGTGCCATGGCGCGCGCCTGCGCCCCGAGGCCCTGCACGTATACCTCGGGGGCGAAAAGTGGGGAGAAGGCAAAACCATTGTGGAATTCACTGCTATGACCATAGGGGAGGCAAAGGAATTTTTGGAACAGCTCTCCCTCTCGCCGGTGGAGAAAGAGATATCGGCAACTCTACTCAAGGAAATCCGCAGCCGGTTGCAGTTCATGATGGACGTGGGTTTGGAATACCTCACGCTGGACCGCAAAGCCAACACCCTCTCCGGCGGCGAAGCGCAGCGCATCCGCCTTGCCTCACAGCTGGGATCGGGATTGGTGGGCGCCCTGTATGTCTTGGATGAGCCCACCATCGGGTTGCACCAAAAAGACAACGACCGCTTGATTCGTACCCTCCTTCATTTGCGTGACTTGGGCAATACCATCATTGTGGTGGAGCACGATGAAGACACCATTTACGCCGCGGATTATTTAGTGGATATAGGGCCGGGCGCGGGGGTGCACGGCGGTGAAATTGTGGTGGCAGATTATTTGGAAAAGCTGCTTACCGCAAAGCGCAACACCTCAAAATCGCTCACCCTCGCGTACCTGCGCGGCGAGCGGCGCATCGCCGTGCCCGAGAAGCGCCGCACGGAAGAGGCGGGCTGGCTGCGCATACGCGGTGCGTCCATTCATAACATTAAAGATATGAATGTAGACATACCGCTCGGGCGCTTCAATGTGATTACGGGCGTTTCCGGATCGGGAAAATCGTCGCTTATGTATGAGGTGCTGCACCGCAATCTCCTCGGGCGCTTGGAGAAGCGCTACCGCACTGCCACGCTCTTCCACTGCGCGAGCATGACGGGTACCGAGTACCTGCGCCGCGTGGTGCTCATTGACCAGTCGCCCATCGGGCGCACCCCGCGCTCTAATCCCGCAACGTACACTGGTGCATTTACCTTTATACGCGAGCTCTTTGCACAAACAGAAGAGGCGCGTGCGCGCGGCTGGCGCCCGGGACGCTTTTCCTTCAATGTGAAAGGCGGGCGGTGTGAGGCGTGCCAAGGCAACGGCGTGCTCGCGGTGGAGATGCACTTTCTCCCCACGGTATACATTACGTGCGATGTCTGCGGAGGGAAGCGCTTTATGAAGGAAACCCTGGAGGTGCGCTACAAGAAGAAGAACATACATGAGGTGCTGGAAATGACCGTGGAGGAGGCGTGCGCTTTTTTTAGCGATATTCCCGCCATTATCGATCGCTTGGGCGCCCTGCGTGCGGTGGGGTTGGGCTATGTGAAGTTAGGGCAGTCAGCCACCACCCTCTCCGGCGGCGAAGCGCAGCGGGTGAAAATCGCTTCGGAGCTCTATCGGCCGCACACCCAAAAAACCATATACCTTTTGGATGAACCCACTATCGGGCTCCACTATGAAGACGTGCGCACCTTAATCACCATACTCCAATCTTTAGTAGACCGCGGTAATACCGTGGTCATGATTGAGCACCACATGGATGTCATTAAGTCAGCGGATTATGTGATTGATATTGGCCCCGGTGGAGGTGTGCACGGTGGGCGTGTGGTGGTGCAGGGTACGCCGGAGAAAGTGGCAGCTTGCCGCGCGTCTGCGACGGGAAAGTACCTCAAGCGTGTACTCGCGCGCGGATAGGATTGGCCGCACGCACTGCTTTCACGGTATTTGACGGGGATAAACTTCGCGCGTAAGGTGGGATGGCAAGGCCGCGCCGCATGTATGAGGGCTCCCGCACCCGCGGAAACTCTAAGTGCGCGGCGCCCGCGCCACTGCAATGCGGCATAGGGAGGATGCGTGCCGCGCGCATGCCCCATGGCAGTGGGGTGAGGGTAGTGCCGTGTGTCGTGTATGCTGATACCCCATACACGGCGCGGCACAGGGGCGAGGTAGCTGGTATGGAGCGCAAGGATCTCAAACGGTATCGCATTCCTAATGCACCGGGGGTGTATTTTTTTCGTGATGGCCGCGGGCGGGTGCTCTACGTGGGGCGCGCCACTTCACTCCGTGACCGGGTGCGCTCGTACTTTGCCCACGATTTGCTGCAGACCCGCGGCCCGCGCATTGTGGATATGGTTACGCGCGCAAAAAAAGTGACGTGGCGCCAAACCGATTCCGTTTTGGAAGCGCTCCTCTTGGAGGCGCGGTGCATCAAAAAGTATCAACCGCCCGCAAATGTGGAGGGGAAGGACGACAAGAGCTTTTACCATGTCGTTATCACACGAGAGGAGATCCCCCGCGTGGTGCTCGTACGGGAAAAAGAATTGGAGCAGAGGTTTCCCGCAGCGGCCTGCAGGAAGCGCTTTGGCCCTTTTCCACACGGAGGGCAACTTAAAGAAGCGCTGCGCACCATAAGAAAAATTTTTCCCTTCTACGATACGCCGCGGCCGGTGGCCACAACGGCGCGCTCAAAATACCTGCGGGGAAAAGTGGTGTTCAACCGTCAAATCGGTTTGTATCCCGATGTGGCCACCGCAGAAGCGCGGCAGCGTTACCGCCGCGACATACGGCACATCGAGCGCCTTTTCGGTGGAAACAAAGAGGGGCTCTTGCGGCAGCTTGCGCGCGAGATGGCGCACTACGCACGCGCAGAGCGTTTTGAGGAGGCTGCGCGTGTGCGCGATCAGATGTTTGCCTTGCAGCATCTGCGCGATGTGGCACTGCTGAAAAAAGAGCATCACGGGGAAGCGGTGCGCATTGAAGCCTATGACGTGGCACACCTTTCGGGTGCCGCGCCGCGGGGGGTAATGGTGGTGTGGCAGGGTACGCTGCCGCTCAAGAGCGCGTACCGCCTTTTTTCCATTCGGCGTGCGAACGCGGGTGATGACGTCGCTGCGCTCGCAGAAACCCTACGGCGCCGCCTCGCGCATCGCGCGTGGCCCCTGCCGGCACTCATCGTGGTGGACGGCGCTGCAGCACAAATACACGCCGCGCGCGCAGTGCTCCGTGCGGCGGGGGTGCGTATTCCGGTGGTGGGTGTGGTAAAAGACCGCCGCCACAAGCCGGTGCGGATTGAGGGGAACGTGCCGCACGGCATTTCCCGCGACGCGATACTCGCGGCAAATGCCGAGGCGCACCGCTTTGCCCTCCGCGCCCATCGCCGCGCGCTGCGTGCGGCAAAACTCGCCGCGCCCCGGGAGTAACTTTTGTGGGCCCATATGACTTTCAGTAGGTGATGCGAGACGAGGTCCGTTTTGTGCCACCTTCCCCCTCGGTTGCCATCATTGGCTGTGGGTACGGGGGGAGCGCGTGTGCCCGCTATTTTTCCTCTGCGTACCATATTGTGCGCTATGATCCTGCAAAGGGATACCGCGACCGCACGGCAGTTTTGCGCACGGCGCTTGCGGTGGTTGCGGTGCCTACCCCCGAGGGTGCGCGCGGCCATGCCTCGCTTGCAACCGTTGAAGAGGTGCTTGGATGGCTGCAGCGTGCCAAGATGCCGGTGGTGCTCAAGAGCACGGTGCCGCCAGGGACTACCAATGCGCTTGCCGCGCGCTTTCAAATGAAAGACCGTCTCTGTTTCTCACCTGAGTTCATCGGCGAGGGAAACTATTTCGTCCCATACTGGCGCGGATACCCCCACCCCACCGATATGCGGCAGCATGAATTTTTCATCTTCGGCGGAACTGAAGCAGCAACCGCGCGCGTGATTCCGTATTTTGAAAAAATATCAGGACCCTTTGTACGCTACCTCACCTGTGATGCGGCCGCTGCCGAGCTTGCTAAGTACGCAGTCAATACATGGCTCGCAACGCAGGTGACGTACTGGAATGAACTCTATGATCTTGCGAATGTATTTGAGGTGCCGTATCGCACCGTGCGCGAGTTGGTTCTCTGCGATAAAAGGGTGAGCCCCGCCCACTCACTGGTGTACGCGCACGCGCGTGGATTTGGCGGCAAGTGCCTCCCGAAGGACACGCGGGCACTCGAGGCGGCGGCGCGGCAAAAGGGCTACCTGCCGCGCCTACTCGCTGCGGTGCGCAGCGCCAATAGACGCTTCCGTAAAGCTTCGCTACAATAATAGGGATGAGGAGAGTGCGCGTCGGTGTATTGCGCGGCGGCCCCTCGCGGGAATACGAGGTTTCGCTGAAAACAGGTGCCACAGTATTGCAGCACCTTCCAGACGACCGATTTGAGCCCCTAGATATCTTTATCGACAAAGAGGGTATCTGGCACCTGCGCGGGCGCCCGCTCCCGCCTGAGCGGATATTGGCGCAGGTGGACGTTGCCTTTGTGGGGCTCCATGGCGCCTACGGCGAAGATGGCCGCGTGCAGCGCCTCTTGGAAGCGCACGGCGTGCCGTTTACCGGTTCGAGAGCGCTCGCATCCGCACTTGCAATGCATAAAGCGCGAGCAAAGGAAATTGCCGCGCGCCACGGTATTCCCGTGGCGCCGCATCGCGTGGTCCACTTTGACGTGCTCACGCCGCAATTGGTAACTGCGTTGTTCCGCACCTTCCCGCAACCTTCGGTAATCAAGCCGCTCACCAGTGGGTCATCAGACGCCGTTACCATTGCGTGGTCTTTTGATGATTTTGTTGCGGGGTTTGAGAAAGTGTTCATCGCCCATGACGCGGCGCTCGTGGAACAGTATTTAGAAGGGAAAGAGGCAACCTGCGGCGTGGTAGAGCACTTTCGCGGCGCAGAACGCTATGTGCTCCCCGAAATTGAGATACGGCCGCGCGGCCGCGCATTTTTTGACTATACAGCGAAGTACGAGGGGGCAGCGGAAGAAATTTGCCCGGGGAACTTTACCCGAGAAGAGAAAGAAGAGATTGCGCGGCTCGCTAAGAAAGTGCACGAAGCGCTGGGTTTGCAACACTACTCGCGTAGCGATTTCATCGTAACGCGCCGCGGCGTTTTCTTCCTTGAGGTAAACACCCTGCCCGGCCTCACCTCTGCATCACTGATGCCTAAGGCGCTGGGGGCCGTGGGGTGCACGCTCTCTGACTTTCTCTCTCACGTGGTGGGGCTTGCGCAACGCCGAACTGTGTTACTATCCACTTAACTTTACGCACCACACCTCACTGTTCGTGTAGCAAAGGTATTCAGACACGCGTGAAGCGCAATACAGAGCGCTTCTCCTCAGTGGCTCTTTGATGCCTGCTATTGCCATAGGCGTTGCAGTATGGGTATGCTTAGATAGAGGTTAGGTGCTACTATTATTCGCGATTTCGGAAATATCCTTATGCAGCAATTCACCCCTAAATGGTCCTCCGTTCCAAAGAAGATCGCGAGCCTCGTACGCTCGCTCGGCATGTCTGCGCGCCAAACCGCGCTCATCACGCTCGCACTCGCTACGGCGGCCGTTTTTGTGGGAGCCGCGTACCTAGGCAAGACAAACATGGTACGCGACCAGTATGACGCCATTGCGGTATGGCAAAATAATTCAGAGGGAAACTGGGACATTGCATACGCCATCTACCGGCAATCTTCCGATTCGTGGTTTGCGCACCCAGACAAGGAGCAATTCTACGAAGGTACGGCAAACCTTATCGCGACGGTGCCCGGAGACGATAGGGATCCCGACATTGCGAGTGTGAAATCGCACGCGATGGCGGTATGGAGCAACGAAGGCGGAGAAGGGAATAAGGGGGCGGATATTTATGTTGCGCGATGGACGGGGGTATGGGAGACGCCTGCGCGGCTCTTTGCGCTTCCCGGCGATGACACCGACCCCACCATCTCCATGGAAGCGCCCAGCAGCGCTATGGCGGTGTGGATAAACCGAAAGGGAGATACCCGCGCGTTGTACTACTCTCGGTACCGCGACGGCTCATGGAGCACGCCCGAGCCCATCCCTATGCCTGGTATACCCACACGCCTTGCCGCGCCCGAGTTGGGCTACCTCACCCTCCCATTTCCCCATTACCTCCTCACCTTTGAGGCGGTAGTTGACGGCAGCGCGGGGACTTATCTTGCCCAGTACGACCGCACGCGCGGCTGGCTCGTGGAGCGGGCCTCTGGCGCCGCTCCGCGCGTTGCGGAAGGGGTGCCCGCGCGAAGCCGTACGGCATCATCCTTGCAAACGGCGGCGCGCCGTGCGGCAGTGGCGTGGGGCGGAGAAGACGGCAAGGTGTGGCTCGGCACCGCGAGTCTCGCCGATCCCACTTTGAAAACGAAACGCGTAGCTGAGGGAGAGAATCCAGTTGTTTTCTATGGCAATAGCGGCACCGCAACCATCATTTATGCGCGGGGCAGCGCGCTCTTGAGCAAGACACCCGCGGCAACAGGCGGGGAATTGCAGGTGGCGCGCGGTGAAAAATCCCCGGTGCGCCCCGATGCAGCCGCGCTCCTTGCCCCGCACTCTCGTTCTTCCGTTGTGGTATGGCGATCGTCGCGCGAAGGAGAGGGGGAAATATATTTCTCCTCTTCTGACACGAAAACCGGAAAGTGGACACCGCCGCGCCGCATTGATGTGGGGGGGGTTGTGGGTGACGATAGCAACCCTGCAGTTACCCCCATTCTCGTACGTCTCACCGGAGCAGGGGAAGTAGAGGTAGAAGACGAGTACCCCTATCTGGAAGAGCACTGCGGAGACAGCGTGTTACAAAAGGCAAGCGGTGAAGAATGTGAACTTGGTGTTCCCTGCAAGACGGGCGAATGTGACTGGGATTTCCTCACCCGCACTATGGGGCCGTTTTGGGCACTCTTATTCGCAGATTGCGAATGTATCTTGCCGCCCGATCAAGTGGCTCCTGAACCCGAGCAACCGAAGAGGGAAGAGGCAAAGAAGGAAGAGGTATGGTATGGCGGAGGTGCGTGTGGCTTTGACGGTATGGCGATTGTGCGCCGCACCGATGAGGAGATGACGGTGAAATTCACGCCCCCCTCCCAAACGGGCGACACGTACCGGTTTGCCGCCAACGGCGACGGCACTTGGAGCGTGGTGAGCGAGACAGGTACGATGAAGGCGTTCCCGTATGCCGCTGCAGAGGCAGGCCAGCCCGATGTTATCGCAATTCTCACTCCAAAAGGGGACACCGTAACCATGCGCGGCCTCCAGCCCGGCATCGGGCTCCAGCTGTGCATCGGCACTTTCACCAAAGG
>WFWH01000020.1 GCA_015491245.1 Patescibacteria group bacterium
TAGGTGGGATTGCCGAAGGTCACATCAATGCGCGTTCCCTGTGATTGCCCCATGAGGTACGGCCAAAGCTGCGCGAGCCCTTTGATGCCCACCACTGCGGAAACCGCAACCGTCGTATTGAAAAACGCGCGCCACATTTTTTCCGTGGTGAGCACGGTGGTGAGCAGGAGGAAGTAGAGAAAGAGGTGTGCGTGGGCCACCCACCCCTCCATGCGCTCAAAATTGCTCCAGAAGCTTTTAAACGCATTGGGGCTTAAGAGGTCGGAAATGAAGAGCGAGGCGAGAAACGCCGCAAACACCGCCAAAAGCCACGAGAAGCGCGGGCGCCAGCGCGCATCCCACACCATGAGCACCACCCACGCCGCTGCCCCTATTTCAATAATGGTGCGGAAGAGGAAATTCTTTCCCGTAATGAACGGGAAAAAGAGCGACGACGCCACCACCAGCGGCAAGAGCGGCACCGCAAACACCGCCCCCACCACGAGATAGCGCATGGTGTCTTTCAGCCACATGCGTGGCAGTATAGCACACCTGTGCGCCTTTCACGCAAAAGCCGGCACGCCGCATTCGTATTAAGAAAGTTACACACCGCCCCTATTTTCATGGCAAAGCAATTTTTTGACAAACTGTAATTTTAATAGTATTATTCTACCTAGAACCCGCCGCAATGGTGCGGTGGGATTTTTGCTCCCGAACTGAATCCGGGAGCGAAGGAGGGAAAATGAAAGTAGTGGTACACCTCCGCGACGGGGGGTGCGTGCAAAATGCGCTCCCTGTCGCGAAATTCCTCCACCGGCAGGGCGTGGATGTCGCCCTGTTGGTGGATGAGGGGAGTTTTGCCGAGGGCAAGCTCGGCGAGCTCCCCTTCTCCCGCCTCAGTCGGTGGAGGGATTTGGAGGCGGCCCACGCGGCCGTTTCCTGCCTCCCGCCCCTGCGGGAGGAGGACGCGGCGGCGCTTCGGAAACGGGGCATCCCCGTCGTTCTGGTCGCGGAGTCGCCGGACAGCGGCGATCCGCGCCTCCAGGAGTGGCTCGCGGGCGGGCTCGCGACCGCCGTCTGCACCCTGACCGAGGTGCAGGCGGCAGAGATTGCGCGGGAATGGGGGATTCCCGCTTACGCCACGGGCCTCCCCGTGGTGGACACGGCGGCAGAGAAAATCGCCGCCGTGGATACGGCCGCACTGTGCGCCGCGTGCGGCATCCAAGGCAAGCGCATCGTCTCGCTTGCCTTGGGGAAAGATGAGGAGGAGTGCCTCACTGCGATCGACGCGGTGGCGCCCGTCCTCAAGGAGAGTGACCTCCTCATCGCGCGGGTCCACCCCGCGCTCCCCGAGGGCGCGCGGGAGCGGGTCGCCGCGCGCCTTGCGGCGGTGGGGGCAATGCCGCTTTCGGAGGCGCAGGCGCTCTCGCCCTGGGAGGCGATGGCGCTTGCCGCGGGCGATGGCGTCTTCGTCGCCGCGCACAATTCCACGATGCTCGCCCAAGCGGCGGGGGCGGGCATCCGCGCGGCGGCACTCCTTCCCGCCGGTGCCTCCGAAGAGGAGTGGGAGTGGCGCCTGCCGCTTCTCCGCGGAGGGCACATCACCTTCTTCGGGGAGAGGGTGTTCAATTTCACCCCCGCCCCTCTCCCCCGCGGGGAGGCGGCCGAGAAAATCGCCGAGCTGGTGCTCGGCATCGAAGGAGTCTAACCCTTACGGGGCGGTGCGCCACAAGCGCACCGCCCCGATTTGCATTTTTCCGCACCGATTTTCATGCTTTACTGGCGCTATGGTGGATGTGCTTGCCCGCATGCGCGATGTTGCCGACGCGCACAATATCGCGCCCGTGCTCCAAGCGCTCCTTAAGGAGGGGCTTTCCTGCGCGATAGCCTGCGATGAAGGCGGGAAAGCGCACGAGGTGATTGAAAAAGAATTTCCCGCGCTTGCCGCACACGCCCGCACGTACCCCGACGCGGCGGCACTTTGCGCCGCGCCGCACGCGCCGCGCGCATACCTCTCCAGCATGCAGGCGGAGGGCATCGGGCGCGCACCGCTCGCACACTACCGCGCCGCGGGCGCGTGGGCCGCGGTGGTGCAGGAGACGCCCGGATGGCGCCTTACGGGATGGGAAGCGTACCCGGACGCGCTCTTTGGCATGCCCGGCGCCGCCGATATCGTGCAACAGCGGTGGGAGCGGTTTTCAGGCAGCGTTTTTGAAACCGGCATGCCCGCCTACGACCGCGTTTTGGCATACGCCGCCCGCACCGGCCGCCGCGCCCTGCGCGCGGCGTGCGGCATTGCCCCCGAAACGAACGTGCTCCACCTTGCCGTCCCCGCTTTTTACGCCGCTGCGTTCCTTAATATGGCGGAAGAAATACCGCACACCCTGCGCCTCATCGTGCGCCTCCACCCCAAGGCACACGCGGAAGACCGCGCGGCGCTTGCGCGCTTTTCACGGCGCCACGCTGCCCTTCTCGTGCCAGAGGGTGCGGCGCTCTCTCCTTTGGAGGCACTGCGGATAAGCGACTGCACCGCTGCCACCATTACGAGCACCATGCTGGTGCAGGCGTCCCTCTTGGGCGCCGCGCCGCTTGCCTACGCGGGAGAAGAAGGCATGCGCGAGCTTGCGGCGCTGGGCGGCTTCTCCCGCGCGGAAGAGTTTCCCTACGTGGCGCGCGGCCACTTCGCGCTCGCACGCACCAAAGACGAATGGCGTGCGGCGCTCGCGCGCGTCTTCACCGCGGCCGCACCCCCGCTTGCCCCCTTTCCCTTGCCGGCGCAAAGCGCAACTGCCGCTATGGTTGCCGTGGTGCGCGAAAAGCTTTCACGCGAATAATTCCCGTGAGCGATAAGATGCGCTTTTCCCCGCCGCGGCGCGCATGGTACTATGGCACGCACGACATACCTTACCTATAAGAATACCCGCCGCCCGCATGGACACTGCTGAAACCACATCCGCCGCATCCCCGCCAGAGGAGGTACACCTTATCGGCATCGGCATGCCGCGGTGCGGCACCACCTGGCTTTCTCGCTGCTTGGCAGAGCACCCAGAAATCTGCTTCTCACGCGACAAGGAGACCCATTTTTTTGATATAGAGTGGGAGCACCGCAGTCTCACCTTGTACCTCCACGAACAATTTTCACACTGCATGGCACCCGCGCGCATACGCGCAGAATTTACCACCACCTATGCGCACTCCCCGGAAGCGCTGCGGCGCATCAACGCAACATTCCCCCGCGCGCGCATTCTCTTTGTCATGCGCAACCCCTATGACCGCACGTTTTCCCACTACCTGTACCGCAAGAGGAAAAACGGCGTACCGCGCGCCTTTCGCGAGCTGTTTACCCATGATCCCCACGGTGTGCTTCTCCAGAGCCGCTATGCCCTCCACCTGAAGCGCGCGTGGGAGATATTCGGGAAAGAGCGGGTATTGGTATGCAACCACGATGATGCGCGCCGCGATCCGCGCCGTTACATACAAACACTCTATGCGAAGCTTGGCGTAGACGACACCTTTACCCCGCCCTCTCTTCTCCGCGAGGTAAACCGCTCAAAAAATCTCCGGTACCATATCCCCCTGATAGAATGGTGCTTTACCTTCCGCATGCGGCTGAAGAAGCGCGCATGGGGGCGTGCGTTCATCACCTTCGCAAAGCAAACGGGCGTCCACTCCCTCTTAGTGGCACTGCGCAATCGCAACATTAAAAAAGGATCCCATGACGAAGACGAAACCTTGGCTGTTGAGGACCGCGCGCGCTTGCGTGAGTATCTCAAAGACGATATTGCGGAATTGGAGCAAATGTTGGGAACTTCTTTTCCCGAGTGGCACTAGCGGGATGCCACGCTGCCGCATACCAGCCCAGGAATTTCCGAAAGCGCACGCACCACGGGAAACGGCGGCACGCGCTCCTCTCCCCAACCGTTTACCTCAGTCGCAACCCCGATAAAGGAAACGCCCGCCGCCTCGGCAAGGCGAACGTCGGCGGGCTGATCGCCCACCGCAAACCACTGCGTTACCGAAGGGTGCGCCGCCATCGCTTTTTTCGCATGGGTAATCTTGTCTTCGCCGCGCCCGCCATACACCGCACACATGCGCGGTGCAACACCCAAAGCGGCAGTCGTATAGTCCAAATCCTCCTGTGCGGTTCCCGAAATAAGGTACTGCACCACCCCTGCGTTGTTGAGCGCATCTAAAACCTCCAAAGCGCCTTCCACCAAGCCCGCAGCAACCACTCCGTGGCGCACTTCTTCTCCAAATCGCGCAAGGAGCGCCTCGCGCGAGGCACGGACCATCACTCCCTGCTCGCGCGCAACAGCGAGTGCTGCATCCAAAAGAGCAGTGCGGGAGAGCTGCCGCCCCTCGGCGGTCGCGAGTACGCCCCGAATCGCACACAGAAGCGCGCGGTCCTCTCCCGCGCAGGCGCGCTCCCACGCGGTGCGCCACTTCACCTCTTCAGAGCGTACCAGTACCCCGTCGTAATCCCACAAGATGCCCGTAGAAGAAAAGGAGCGGCTACTCTTTTTTGCTTCACCCATGCCAAAACGCGCCGCCTTGTGGCGGCGCACCCTACACCAGCCCCTTTCTCCGCATTACCTCCTCCACCTCGGTTATGTGGTGCGGGCGGTCCACCTCTACCCAATCTTCGGAATCAATGGGAATCCCCTGCACGTAAAAATCATTCACATAGAGGCGGATGGGGTGGCTGTCTTCAGCCTGTTCTATGTCTGCGCGCGGGAGCGCGGCAAAACGCAAGAGCGCATCCCGCCGCCACAGGTACAACCCGAGCGTTCTCCACCCTGTCTGAATGGGTTGGCGTGTTTGGAACAGCAGGCGCCCGCTGTTGCTCACCACCACCTTCAGCACATCCGGCGATGCGGTGTGCGCCTCCGTCGCTTTCGCGTAGGGGATAACTACCTCCACCGAGGGATTGCGGGCAATTGCGTCAACTGCTGCGTCAATAAATGCATCAATAACCGAAGGAGTAACCAACGGCTGGTCTCCCTGCATCTCAAATACCCAATCATCCGAGCGCGTGGCGGCCACATGGGCCACACGGTCCGATCCGCTAGGGAGATCCGGCGTCAACATCGCGCGCGCGGGTGTGGCGTCTTCTTCCACCGCGCGCTGGATGTCTTGGTGGTCCGTGGCGACAATGACTTCTTTTACCCGCGCGGCGCCGGTGGCATGGCGCGTGACCCAACCCATCATGGGAACCCCATGCAGCGGCGCAAGGGGTTTCCCAGGAAAGCGGCTGGATTGGAACCGCGCGGGAATGACGCAAAGGAACGGCGGCTGCGGTGCAGAGTGTTTTTCTTCCATGTTATATAGAGCAGTATGCTATGTTCCTTTGCGCTTTTCAAGCGCGCCCGAGCGGACCGGCGCGCTTCAATATAGCCCCTCCCTTTTCCGCCAGGTAGTGCGCCGCCAGAGCCATCAGCGCCCCCGCAATTGCGTAGGGGCCCTCAATGGCACCCATCATAAATGCGACCAGAAAAATAAGCCCGAACATTACCGCTTGGGAGAGACTCTCTTTGTCGGCAATAAGCCCGTCGCGCGCCATCCTCATTTTGTGGCGGAAAAAAATGTGCACCACTTCGGCTATTCCAAGGAGCGAAAAGAGTGCCACAGAATACAGGGGAAGGTAGGGTATCTCGGCAAGAGAAGCCACGCCGGCATAATACCCCGCCACCCCTAACCCCACCGACACCAGCAACAGCACTACTCCGCGCCAAAACATCATCACCCAAGGGGAGAGCACATCTACGTTAGAGACAAACATAAAAAGTGCGCGCAGAAACATGACCACCGCAATAGTTACTCCCGCAATCTGCGAAGGTGCGAAAACCGCACCGGCCGAAAACACCGCCCATGCCGCCAGCGCAACCAGTACCGACGCAATGGAAACCTTACTGAGCCGCTTGGTATGGAAGGTGCGGCACACCACGCAAGATAGTATGGTCCCCAACAGAAGGTAGAAGGCGGCGGCGAATAGCCCCGCCCCAAACACCGCAAAAAAGACGAAGAGGAGCACGAGCAATGCCGCATCAATAACGCCCAACAGCAATGCGGCGACGAGATGCGCAGCATCGGGAACCAGCTGGTACTGGGACCGGAAAGTCAACGCCGCACCCCCCGCGATCAAAAGCGCACCGATAAAAAACAGCGCCGCAGTCCACATCGCTACCTCAATCCCCATCACTCGTGCCGTCTCGAAATATCCCACCACAAGCGCCGCCCACGCCACGCCGGTCGCAATGGAAAGCGTGCGCCAAGGGGTATTCTGTAGCAGGGGCGTATACATAGTGCTATATGAGGGTAAGTGTACCACACTTCAGTATACCGCTTTTGGTTACCACGGGAAGTATGCCTAATCCTTTTGTGCGGGCGTCCCACTCCGCCCAGCAGGGAATGGTATGGGCGCGCCTTCCGCAATGTCGCGGTCCAGCGTAATGGGCTCATTCAGATCGCGCGCCGATATCTGGTTTTCCTGGAGCGGAATGACCAGCTTGAAATCTTTGCCGAGCCCCTCTTTGGTTATCACGTGCCCCTTTTTGAGGGGGCGCAGGGCATACGCGCCGCGCGAGACACTGCGCACATACGCCAGTTCCCTCTCGTTAATATGCCGCGCTTCCGTGGGCTCCCGCCCGCACATTTCCTTTGCCTTTTTAAAGGCGGCAAACCACTCGTCTATCTGGTGCGGCAGTGAGCAATAGGGAGAGACCGGGGTTCCCGTCGCATCCTCAATATCCACGTGGCGCTCCCAGGTGCGCGCGCCTTTTGCGTAAGAAATCAACATGGAATTGCTCCAGTCGCGATACTCATGCGTAGAGAAGCCGATGACATGGTCGGGATAACGGGCGCGCAGAAAATCTATTTGGTTCAGCTCCAGCTCGTGGTCCTCGGATGGGTAGAGGGAAACGCAGTGGTTGATCGCGAGCGGCACGTTTTTCTCGCGGAAGAGCGCCACCACGCGATCCAAATCTTCCACGCCCGTGCCGCCGTTGGAAATAATGGTCGGGCGGCGCAGTGCCGCAATGCGCTCCACCAACGTCCACGCCTTGGCGTCTTGGCTCGCGATTTTCACTATCTCCACGTCCAGCGCCTCCAGCATCGCCACCGACGCTTCGTCAAAAGGAGTGGCCATGGTAATAAGCCCCTGCCGCTTGGTTTCCGCAAGCAGCTCAGCAAACTCTTCCTGGGAGAGCTTGGTCGCCACGGTTTTCTTTACGTACCGTGAGGAAGAGCCGGGCGGCTGCACAACCTCCCCCTCGCGCTCCACTGCGTCTTGCGGAAGGAATGCCTCATGAATAAAGGTATCCACATCACGGAACTGGAATTTAATGGCTGCCTTCACGCCATGTTTATGCACTACCGCACTGTGCTGGCGGATAATTTGCACCCCGCGCGCCACGTCACCCCAATGGTTATTGGCGATCTCCAATACGAACAATTCGTGGAATAATGCGTTCTGCTTCATACGACAGGGCCAAACAGTCCTGTGATTATACCCCACGTTCATCAGAAAACATACGTGTGGCTGCCCCCTTCTGCAACTCTTTTCCTTTTTTCGCGCGCCTTTTCCCCCAGTATTTATCCCTTTTGAAACAATCCATTGCGAAACCCCTCACGGTGCGCGCGGCGCTCAAATCCTCGCACAAACCGATACCCCCACCGGCGCATAAACGCTTCCGTTTCTTCACGCATTTCAATAACCACTGTAGGTGCATCCCGAGCGAGGATGCGCGCCGCCCCTTCCAGCAACTTCTCTTCATATCCCTCCACGTCCAACACCATGAGGCTCACAGTGCGCTCTTTGGGAATAATCTCGTCCAGTGCCGCAACTGGCACTTTCTCCGCTCCCACCAACGATGCGGTGCGGTGAGGCACGTCTTCCATATGCGCGGTGCCGCCCAGCGGCCTTCCTTTTTCATCTTGAATCTTTAGTAATCCCTCACCGCGGTGCGCACCCAATGCATAAGGATACAGCGCTACATTTTCCAATCCGTTAATAAGACAAGTAATCTGCGCGCAACGAAACAAGAGGGGATTCGGCTCAAACGCCCACACCTTCGCTCCCCGCGGCGCAGCAGCGCTCAGCAGGGGAAGACTGTCGCCAAAATACGCGCCGGCATGCACAATATCACCGTGCCATTTCTGCATGCGCAAAAAGCGCAGGGTTTCTTCCTCGTATTGTGCGCCATGCAATATCGCCTGCGCGGGCGTATCCTCGTGCAATTCCCGCGGGATGCAGAAGCCGCCGTACCTATTGTAGGCGATCAATGCGTCCATGCCTGCTGCAAACGGGCGCGGATACCGAGGGCGGTGCCGCACCCCGCCGCCCGTGCACCACACCAGTGCACGTACCGCTGCACGAGGCAACACGCGGCGCAGGGTGCGTTTTGCCGCGTGCCAGAGAGGGTGGTTCATGCCGCGCCTTTCTTCTCTTCGGTAGCCATACGGCATGCGCACTGAATCTCCTCCACTATGATGGTGCCGATACGCTCCGCCGCCCGGCCGTCAAATTGGCCCACAAAGGTGCGCACAATGCGGCGACGCCCTTCCGCATCGCGCGAGGGATCGGCAAGGTACGCGTTGATTTCGCGCGCGAATGCAGCCGGGCTGTCGGGAAGGCGCACCCCGCCTGTAGCGACCAGCTTTTCGTAATGGTCAAATGAGTCATATAAGCGGTGCACCTCTTCCCAATAAGAGAGATTTTTCACAGGGTCGTCAAAATTGATACATACGGCGGGGCGGTCAAACACCGCCGCATCAATAGACAGCGTAGAGGCAATATTGACAATCACATCCGCGTGGTACATGAGGTTGATGAATTTCTCCGTGTCATTGAATTTTTTCCCTCCCTGGAATGCCGCATCCAAATGCACATGCGGCAGGGCATCTATACCGTACTCTTCATATTTGAAAGGGGAAGCGGGATGGGGACGAAACACCACCTGCACCGGCTCTTGTATCTCTCCTTTTTCTATGAGCGCATTTATTGTGCGCGGCAAAACATCCTCCGAGTAATAAAAATCCGATCCCCCCACCAGGATGAGCTTCTTTTCCGTATCCAAGCCGATAGTGCGGAAAAATTCTTCGCGCGGCGCGGTCATCTTTTCAGGCGTCGCGTAAAGATCGTAGTGTGGCAAACCAACTACCTCGTGCGGCAACTTTTTCATGTCAATTCCTTGGAATTTCTCCGCCGCCTCCGCCAGCCACTCGTTTTGGAGCAAAAAGCGGTCGGGCACAAAAGCGAGCACGCCGTGGTTGTTCAGGTTGTCCCAACTGCGCACCATGCCCACTACCCGTATGCCGCGCCGGCGCGCCGCCACCGCAAAGGGCACATCAAAATCGTTGTCAATGAGCGATGGAATGAACGCGAGCGCGGGTTGGTGTTTTTCATATATTTCATTCACCCTTTGATGAAGCGGTATCGTCATCACCAAGCGGCGTATCAATGATTGGTAACCGGGAATGTGCGCGCATACCCGCGCAATGCATTCTTTCACGAACGTTGCAAGCATGCCTGCCTCACCGCGGCGGTACGCCCGCATGCGGTACAGCCGCGTGGAATGCGAATCAATGCCCGTACGCACCAAGAACATTACGGCTTTTCCCCACCAAGACCACGGAACACGGGTATACCCTTCCACCACGATGTCTTCCCCTCCAAGCTCTTTTTCAATTGCGTCTTTGTCCGCTTCATCTACTACCAAAAGTTTGGTAACCCCCGGGGTTTGTGCGGTCACCATGCCCCAAAAAGGAGTAGCGTAAATATTGCGGCGTATAATGTCCTTTGAGAGTACGAAAAGTACGGTATCTTTTTGCGGTTCCATATGCCGATTATGCTGCAATTACCAATACACATCAAGAGACTTAGTCGCGCCGCCGCGCATACAGCATAAAGTTATAGTACGCGCGGCGCGGCATGCGGGTAAAACAGGTAAAATCACTGCGGAAAGTGATATCAAAACGGTTGCGCTCCAGCGCGTCCACAATGCGCGAGAGCTTGTTTTCGGTGAAAGAGTAGCGGTGGTATTCAACGACGAGATACTTCACATACCGCAACTTTCCCGCGCGGTCCAATTCGGTGATGACCGTTTCCTCTGCACCCTCTATGTCTACCTTAAGCAAATCCACTTCTTCTCCCTCTTTCAGAAAGGGTGAGAGCGGCACCACGTTCACCTCAACCTCTTTCCCTGCATACTCACCATGCGCTTTCACTTGCTCCTGTATGAGCCCTTTTGCCACCGTGGCGGCACGCCGATCACCATACATGGTAAGTCTTTTCTCTCTATCCCCTACCGCTGCTTCCACCACCTCCACATCACGGAATCGGTTGCGCTCAATATTTTTTTTCAAAATTGCCGCGTTTTCAGGGAGCGCTTCAAAAGAAAGGATGCGGCATTGGGGGTAGAGCCATTTGAAGTACACTTCATCCACTCCGATATTTGCCCCGAGATTGATGATAAAAGGATCCGATTTTTCGGAAGGGAAAAAGTAATCTTCATCGAGGTATACCTCCAAAAACGTCCAAAAGAAATCTCCAAAACGCGGCACTTCCAGCGTGCCGCCTGGGAGGCGCTGGCGGTACAAGGAAACACCAGGTACCCGCCCCTCCATAAAACGCTTTGCCACTATCGCGCTATACGCCCTTGCCAAGGCGAGCTTTTTGCGGAACGGAAGGTGCGATTTCCCCGCTATGCGCAGAAAATTCTTTATAATGCCAAAAACTTTTTTTGCCATGCGTACCTATAAAATCTCGTGCCTCTACCCTAACAAACATTATCCCGCAACACAAAGCATATGAGCGGTGGGGTGACTCAGCACCGAGAATCGCTACCGCCCCTCCTCTCACCTCTCCAGTGCCTCTATATACCACACTGCTCTTTTTTCCCAGGTATACTCCGCCGCACGCTTACGCGCGCGCGCGGCGCACGCCGATGGTTCGGCGAGCGCGTGGCGCACCGCCTGGGCGAGCGCGGGAGGATTGTCCGGCGGCACCAGCAGGGCACACGTCTCGTCCACCACCTCGCGCACCGACGGCAAATCGCTCGCCACTATGGGACGGCCGCTCGCAAGGTACTCAAAGAGCTTCATGGGAGAAGTGTAGTGAACGGAGAGCGCCTCTTTCCCCGTATTGGGAAGCACGAGTACATCCGCCGCCGCTTGCCATAGAGGCATTTCTTCGTGCGGGCGATGGCCGACAAAATGCACGTTGGGAAGAGCGCCGTACTCTGCGCGCATGCGCGCGAGATCTTTTTGAGTGCCCCCCACAAAGTATACCTGTACTTCCGGCATGCACCGCGCGGCGCGCGCGAGCGTGCCCACGCCTTTCCATGCGTAGAGGTGGCCGGTATAGAGCGCGATGGGAGGCGCCGCGGGAAGGGAAAGAAGGCGGCGCGCCTCGCCGCGGGAAGGGGTACGCGCAAAACGGGCAATGTCAACACCGTTATGGGCATAAAATACCTTTTGTTTAGGTAAAGAGAAATCTTGCCGCAGGCGCGCGGCTTTCCAGCGATTATTTGCCATCACCTTTGCCGCAGCACGGCATACCAGCCGGTACCATCCGCGCTTCCGCTCGGGATAATCATGCACTTCCCATACCACGCGCTTGAAAAAAGGCGCCAAGAGCACCACAAGGGCGCTCTCGTTGGTGAGAATAACCGCATCTTTCGGCACGCGACACCACGCGTATATCGTGGACACCAGCGCAAACAACACCGCATTCAGGGGAAACGCGATACGCGTGGCGAAGGGAACGGAAAAGAGGTCAACGGTGGGCAGATACGTTATGTGGTAGGGAATATCCTGCGGCGGCGAACCTCTGCCCGCACGGCGCGGCGCCACCACCCGTGCGCGCGCACCCGTTCCCGCAAAGGCGCGCATGCTTTGGTCCACATACACGGCATGCGCCTTTTCGGAAGGAAAGCGAATGCTGGTGAAATAGTAAACGGTTTTTTCTTTCATCATTGAATCGTAAAGCAGGTTACCGCGCCTTAGGAAACAGTTTTTCTCTTACCCTTTTAAGTAGCATGAGATCAAATGCATCAAAAGAAAGGAAGTCGCGCAGTGTGGGAGAAAATCCGGGATAAACCCGCTTCAAAACCCGATACCGCTCCCATGCGTAAAACGTGCGCGCCAATATCAACTCCACCGCGGCGCCCACGACACCCCACAGCGGTAAAAGCACCAGCGAGAGCACTATGGAAAAAACGGCGTTCTTCACCAATGCGCCAAAAAGATCTTTTTGGCGCTTGAGGGCAAAAAATGCGGCACCGAATACCCCCCCTACTGCTCCCGGCAAAAGCGCCAGCAGCATGATGCGGAAGAGCGAGAAAGAATTTTCATACTGAGGGAAAATCATACCCAAGATGGGAGGAAAAAAAATCGCGGCTCCCGCCCCCAACGCTGCGTACCCAATAAGCTGATACTTGATCGCCTTGTCAACGAGTTTCAAAAAAATGTCCTTTCGCGCTACATACTGGGGAATGATCGGCATCAGCACCCTATTGAGGGGAAACAATGCCGCAGTTTGCTGGAGGAGCCCCTGCGCCACCGCAAACACCGCCACCGCCTCAGTGCTCACAAAAAACTTTATGAGCCACAGCCGTATGCTGTTATGGAATGAGCCCATGTACGTGGAAAACACGCTCCACTTCCCATGTGCGCGGAGAAGGTGCAACACGGCACGGAAGCCGCGCGTCCCTCGGGCGCCCGCAAACAATTCGCGGCGCACCTGCGCCGCCCACGGAGCAAGCGCGAGGAGTGCGATCCATTCCGCCCCCACATAGGCACCCACCGCCGCCAAAGGCGGAACGGGAGTCAATTGGAGCAGAAGCAAGAGGAGCGTGAGCTTTAGCACCTCTTCCAGAGCACTATACAGCGCGATAACTTTAAACTTGAGACCCACACGGAATAACACAAGGTACAGGGTGCGCAACGCCCCCGAAAGAAACACAAAAGAGACCACGCGCACCATGTTGCCAATGTGGGCGTTGTAGAATGCGGCAACAAACGGTGCGGAAAAAAACACCAGTGCCCACGCGACCGCCGCAAGCAAAAGGCGTACCGAGAGGAAAGACTCAAACAGGTAGCGCATCCGGCCCCGGTCGCCTTTTTCCCGCTCCACTCCCATGTCGGCGATGAGCGTCGTTTCCAACCCTGGGAGCGCAAAGAAGCTCAGTAGGGGTGGAATGGAAAGCACGAGCTCTACCACGCCGTATTCATACACCGAGAGTGTCCGCAATATAACAAAGAGGTAGATGAGTCCCGCGAGGCGTATTACCACACTGGAGGCGCTCGTCCAGGCGACTCCTTTCCCGATGGTAACAGCAAGTGACATAGCACGGCTTCAGCCTCAGGCCATAGCTTCTTGCAAGCGTGTGCGCGCCCTCTGCAATAAAGGGCACCGGCGGGACACTCTCAAGAAATGCAGGTAGGCTTTTTTAATAGGAAATTTCCTATCGCCAGCGCATCAAATCCCGTGGCGGCGTAGCACTTGAGCGCGTCTTTGGGCGTGCACACGATGGGCTCTCCCTTGTCGTTAAACGAGGTGTTCATCACCACGGGGTGCCCCGTCAATGTTTCCAACTCTTTCAAGAAGCGGTAGTAACGGGGGTTTTGGTCCTCGCGCACCGTTTGGATGCGGCTGGAGCCGTCCACGTGGGTGATAGCGGGAAATACGTCGCGGTACTCTTTTTTGACGTAGAAGGTGTGGAGCATAAACGGGCTCTCGTGCGCCTTCTCCACCCCCTCAAAGTAGCGCGGCGCATCCTCCTCGGTGACCGAAGGCGCAAAGGGGCGCCACGGCTCGCGGTGCTTCACCTCGCGGTTTACCCTCTCGTCCATTCCCTTGATCATGGGGTTAGCGAGGATGGAGCGGTTACCCAA
>WFWH01000021.1 GCA_015491245.1 Patescibacteria group bacterium
AAGATAATATTGCCGGCAACTGCGACATTTTTTGTAGGCATTGCCATTACCCCTGCAGTTGCTCGGGTGTTGTACCGCTATAAGGCATGGAAAAAAGAGAGCGTCCAATACACCACTGATGGTAAAGAAGCCACTATCACCAAGCGCCTGCACGCAGACGAATCCCGTAAAGTGCCGCGCATGGGAGGGGTGGTAGTGTGGTTGAGCGTGCTCATAGTAACTGCAATTCTGTGGCTCGCGGCTGTGTTAGATGGCGCCCTCGCCCATAAATTAAATTTCCTGAGTAGAAATCAAACCTGGCTCCCACTGGTGGCACTCCTCATAGGCGCCGCCATAGGACTTGTAGATGATTTATATACCGTATGGGGAAAAAAGGACCAAAAGGGAGGGGGGCTTTCCTCCAAAAAGCGCCTGCTGTTGGTGGGTGGTGCCGCGTTAGTAATGGCGTGGTGGTTCTACACACGCCTCGGCGTCTCGGAAATTATTATCCCCTACTGGGGACCATTGGATTTAGGGGTGCTATTCCTACCGTTTTTTGTCGCAGTTATGATAGGCATTTTCGCCGGCGGCGTCATTGATGGGTTAGATGGATTGTCTGGGGGTGTATTTGCTTCCATTTTCGCCGCATACGGATTTATCGCTTTCAGCCAGCAGCAAATTGATCTCGCCGCATTCTCCTTTTCCGTACTGGGAGGCCTCTTGGCGTTTTTGTGGTTTAACATACCGCCTGCACGATTTTATCTCTCTGATACCGGCACCACGGCTCTGGCGCTTTCACTTACCGTTATTGCATTTCTCACACGACAGGTGGCGGTGCTTCCCATTATTGCCGCACTGCTCTTTGCCGCGGCGGGTTCCAGCGCTCTCCAACTGCTTTCCAAGCGATTCATAGGAAAAAAAATATTTATTGTGGCACCCTTCCATCACCACCTACAGGCCAAAGGATGGCCGCCTGAGAAAGTTACCATGCGCCTTTGGATTCTTGGCATTATGTTTGCCTTTCTTGGTGTTATCGTCGCAGTCACCGGTGTGCCCGCGCCATAAAACCCAACACTAGCCACTTCTGCAGTACCCACGTCAGCTCCCCCACAGGTTAGCATTCGCGCACCCATGCATAGGCGCCACGTAGATCGCATCTTCCTTATCATTACCGTTTCCTTGCTCCTCATCGGATTTTTGATATTCAGCTCGGCCTCCCTCGGCCTCCTTGCGCGCACGGGGGCACAGTATTCTACCCTCGCAGTTAAGCAATTATTCAGTGTAGGGTTGGGTATTATTGCTATGCTCGCGCTTGCGCGCATCCCGTACCGTACCTGGCGCCCCTGGGCCCTCCATATTTTCATAGCTGCCCTGATCCTTTCACTCCTGGTATTCGTACCGGGGTTAGGGTTTACCTACAACGGTGCGCGGCGCTGGATTGTGGTCGGTGGCTTTTCACTCCAACCATCCGAATTTCTCAAATACGCTTCTATTATTTTCACCGCCGCGTGGCTGGCAAGCACACCGCGTCTGGAGCATCGATATACCAAACGTCTCATTCCTTTTTTAGGTATTATTGGCGCTATCACCGCGGTCCTCTTGCTCCAGCGCGATAGTGGTACCTTATTGGTTATCGTCGCCTCGCTTACCGCCATGTACGTAGTCGCAGGCGCCCCATGGCGCGACGTTGGCATCCTCGCCGTAGTGGGCGTAGTGGGTGCGACTCTCTTGGTGCTATGGCGCCCCTACATCCTGCAGCGCTTTCTCACCTTTTTGGATCCATCCTCAGATCCACTCGGCGCCGGTTACCAATTGCAGCAATCTCTCATAGCGATTGGATCTGGTTCTTGGCTCGGTCGCGGTTTTGGCCAGAGTATCCAAAAATTCAATTTCTTGCCGGAACCCATAGGAGACTCTATCTTTTCTGTTGCCGCAGAAGAGTTTGGATTCCTTGGTGGGCTGTTACTACTTTCACTGTTTGCACTCTTTGCCTACCGCGGTCTTAGTATTGCAATGCGCAGCCGAGACATCTTTGGTGGACTGCTGGTTGTGGGGATTGTTATAATCATTGTGCTGCAATCCTTCGTAAATATCGGTTCCATGTTGGGTGTACTTCCACTTACTGGCGTGCCGCTGTTGTTTATCAGCAACGGGGGAACCGCTATGGTGGGTGCGCTGGCGGGTGTGGGCTTGGTGCTCAGCGTATCGCGTGCTGCGCAGCGCACACGGTAGCCCCAGTAAGGACAGTGAAGGCGCGGCCAAGGGAACACTAAGATACTATGAAAATTCTTTTCACAGGCGGGGGCACCGGTGGCCATTTTTATCCCATTATTGCCGTCGCAGAAGAGGTGTTAGCGCTGGCGGAGGAAAAACGGCTTATCGCCCCCGAATTGTTTTACGTGGGGGTGGATCCTTACGATGAGAAATTGCTCTATGAAAACGGCATCCGCTACCTGCATGCACCCGCAGGAAAGCTGCGCCGCTACCCCTCGCTTAAGAATGTAACCGACTTATTCAAGACTGCATACGGGTTTTTCAAAGCGCTCTCTCAGCTGTTCTCCCTCTATCCAGATGTAGTGTTTAGTAAAGGGGGATTTGCGAGCATTCCCACTGTGTTGGCGGCGCGCGTACTAGGCATCCCTATTGTGATTCACGAGTCGGATGCGATCCCGGGAAGGGCTAACATGCTCGCCGCACGCTTTGCGTACCGTATCGCCCTTTCATATCCTCAGGCACTGGATTACTTCCCCAAAAAATGGCACGAAAAAATTGCAGTGGTGGGAGTGCCAATACGGAAAGAGATCACCCACCTTCAGCGTGAAGGAGCGCATGAATTCCTCGGTTTCGTTCCCCACGTGCCTACCCTCTTGATTATGGGGGGATCTCAGGGGGCCAAGCGCATCAATGACACGGTGCTGGAGGCCCTCCCTGAGCTCGTAGCGCACTACCAGATAATCCATCAAACAGGAAGAGCGCACGAAGAGGAGGTCCAGAAAACCGCGGCGGTCATTCTAGAAAAAAACCCCCACAGAGGTCGCTACAAGGCTTATGGCTACCTAGATGATCTCGCGCTTCGCATGGCGGCAGGCGCGAGCGATTTAATCGTGGCACGCGCAGGTTCTACCACCATTTTTGAGGCTGCGGCATGGCAAAAGCCCCTCCTCCTCATCCCAATCAGCGAAGCGGTATCACGCGACCAAAGAAAGAACGCCTACGCAGCCGCCCGTGCTGGATTCGCAGTGGTAGT
This sequence comes from Patescibacteria group bacterium, assembly GCA_015491245.1. Classification (GTDB taxonomy): domain Bacteria; phylum Patescibacteriota; class Minisyncoccia; order Phycocordibacterales; family UBA12088; genus WFWH01. The sequence continues at coordinate 3,227 of WFWH01000021.1, forward strand.
GGAGGAGAACAACCTAACGCCGCACCTTCTTGTATCAGAAATAGCGCGCGTCATTGGCGACGATGCGCTGCGCGAACAAATGGCGCGTGCAAGTGCACAATTTTACCGCCCGGACGCAGCGCGTAAAATTGCAGAGGTGCTCTTGGGTATTGCTTTGCGGCATGAGCGGTATAGCTGAAAAAGAACACCGAAACACTCGTGAGCGCGCCTGTTTGCCTTCCTCCACGCGCGTACCGCGTCGCGTATGGTGGTGGCCGGTTTGCACGCTCTTTTTTTTGCTGATGTCCGCGGTTACTTTTCCGCCTGTCTCGTCCCTGTTGCGTGCGCAAGAAAATCAGGTGCAGCTATTGCGCCAGCGAATACTGGAACAAAACAAGCGCCTTGCGGAACTGCGTAAGGAAATAGAATCCTACCAACAGCAGCTGATTGAAGTAGAGCAGGAGAAGAAAAGTTTGCAATCTACAGTGTCCGAGCTGGAGCTCTCCCAAAAAAAGATTGCAACGCAGATACAGATTACCGAAAGCGAAATTAATACCGCCACCCTACAAATACGTGAGTTAGATATCGATATAAGAGAGAAGGAACTACTTATACGCAACAACAGGGATGCCATCGCCGATTCACTGCGCGAAATGAACGAGTTGGAAGAGGAAACGGTACTGGAAGCGTTACTCAAGCATGACTCGCTCACCGAATTCTGGGATACACTTGCAAAAATTTCCAATTTTCAGGAATCACTCAAAACGAAAACAGACGCGCTGCGGGCGCTGCGTGACGAACTTATACGCACCCGCACCGCCCAGGAGAAAAAACGCCAGCGGCTTGCACAGTTGCGCGCCGAGCTCACAGGGGAAAAAGAAGTACTGGTATCTACCCTTACTGAAAAGGCGCAGCTTTTGAAGGAAACCCAGAATGAAGAGGAGCGCTATCAAGCGCTGCTGGAGCGTAAACGGCGTGAGCGCGACAAATTCCTCGCGGAAATAGCCAGTTTGGAGGCTGAGCTGAATTACGTGCTTAACCCTCGCAGCATTCCTAAAGCAGGGCGCGGCGTACTCTCATGGCCCTTGGAACCCTCGGTGTTCAATACCCGTTGCGCCTCTCTAGCAAATGCCTTAGGTAACCCCTACTGCATTACCCAATATTTTGGTAATACCGACTTTGCGCGAAGAACTGCGGCATACCGCGGACAGGGGCATAACGGCATTGATATAGGTGTTCCGCTCGGCACCAAGGTTATTAGTGCCCTCTCGGGCCAGGTAATCGGCACCGGCAATACCGACGAAATACCCGGATGCTACTCGTGGGGTAAATGGATTGTCGTGCGGCACAACAATGGGCTCACCACGCTCTATGCGCACCTCTCGCAAATCTCCGTGCGCGAGGGGCAAACAGTAAACACCGGCGATCTTCTCGGCTATAGCGGCAATTCCGGCTTTTCTACCGGACCCCACCTGCACTTTACCATTTATGCAAGCGATGGTATGGTGATACAAAAGCTAGGAGACCTTCAGCGCCAGCAGGGAAGGGGGCGCACCGGCTGTTCTGACGCGCGCATGCCCACGTCCAAGGGATTTGAAGCGTACCTCAATCCGCTTAATTATCTCTAAAGAATTAAGCGCGAGCCTGCACAAGATGGAACATCAGGAACAAAAAAAGGAGCTTGTGGTGCAGGAGCAAAAAGATATGCCACCCGCGTTTTCCAATGCGGTGAATATTACCGTCGCCGATGACGCGGTTTTCCTGCAATTTCTCTACCTGCGCCCTAATACCGATGCTGCAAAATTGGTAGGGGAGATAGTGCTCACACCCAAGCACGCGATTGCATTCCAGAAATTACTGGAAGAAACTATCAAAAAACACTTTACGCGCCACTTGGAGCCGTAACGAACCCAGGGGTGGGTACGGCATGTACGACACCGCTCATGCGTGGGTGCAGCAATTGGGGAGGGGGTGATCTAGGATAAGCCCGAACCGACAGGCTGCCCTGCACAGGCATGCGCAATATTTCTTACCGTGCACCGAATTTGCTTTCCCGACAGGACCAGAAAAGCTGCACACGCACGACAAGCAATAAACAATATTGTGCGACATTAAACTAGCAGCGCGGCGCCAAGGAAGGGTATTGGCCCACTTCGACAGAAAGTATTTACCAGCTCCAAGGCAGAGGGTAAAGAAAAATGTATGCAGAGAGGGGATATACCGCGGTACAGTGCGGCGGCAGAATCCGGATGCAAATGCGGTAATGAGCGCAGCTGCCACTCACCTGGCGCTGTGTGATGCACTGGTGCCAACCGCATATCAAGAGGGGGTTTTTGTGTCTCCTTTCCTTCGTGCGCTAGCCGCACTGGAGTAGCGCCTCCTGAGGAAGGTATCCCTTCTTGGATAGCGATAAGTCGCCACCACCCCTGCCCCGGAGGTGTTGGTATATGTCGCAAAAGATATATTGTGCGACATTTAATAACCTGTAAAACTGGCCGTGCCGCAATATGCACAAGGAGCGGCAACGCCACAGATCGCTACTTCCTCCACCCCCCTTCTCGGTTATGGAACGCGACAATGCGCTAAAACACAGAAAAAGAATGCGCTTAAAACTGCGCGCGCTTTTTATTACGACATTTTTCCGCGTGCTTGCTTGTGGGCTCTCCTTCTTAAAATTTCTCCCAGCGCGGATACAACGGCGCCACGATAATGAACAGCGCCCCCGCAACAATCCAGAGCCCTGCTTTTTTCCACCACGGCGCCTCTTTGCTTTTCTCTAACTTTGGCCACAGAAACGCGAGCGCTACCGCCAGCGGGACAATCATAATGCCCATGATGACCTTGAGTGCCGCATGTAAGATATCACGCATAGTGATTACCTTTGGACTACTTCACCGCCCCAGCATGCAGCTGACGCCCTCCATGGCGCAGTTCCCTTTTGCCGGTAAAGATAGCGCGCATAGGCGAGATTGTCCTCCAGGCGTGTCAAATCCAACCCCATACGGCGTGCGGCGGCACCGTGGTAGCGCTCGTTTATCTGCATTACCCCCACATCGCTCGGCACCTTCCTGCCGCGCAGTACCGAACCGTCCGCTTCAAACTGCCGAAATTCTGATTCGCACGCGGCGATGCGTATCATAATAGGAATATCCTTGAAGTACGCACGCACACGCGCCTCCACCTCTTCGCGAGATAGGACGCGCTCCCGCGGGCTGCGCGGTGCTCCGCGCGCCATAACAACCTCTGGAGTATACTGGGGATGCAGGTAGGCTCCTTGCGACATCGCCACTGGCGTGGCCGACGGCGCCGCTCCCTCCCCCGAAAAATTTAATACGGTAAAGAGTAGCAGAGATAAAATAAGCCGTCTGCTAGCTGGTAATTTCGCACACAGAAGCACCGCTGTGGTGCACCGACCTATACAATAATTACCGTGCGCCGCAACGATGAAATCCCGTATACGAAAAAACCCAGTACCAATCGGTACCGGACTTCAGCGCAAGGATACCATATCTAGGTATTGATTACAATAAAAAAACGTGGTATAATATGTGTTACGGGTGAGCGCGCAGCGGCGTGTGCGGTGCACAAACTATTCGGCAATATGGGAACCCGCTAACACCAAAGCGCCATGTAAGCCGCCAAAATCCCCCAGTGCTGCTTTTTTAATTTCGGGGAGATCGGGATAAATAGTGCAAAGCGCCGCCACATGTGCGGCAACGCGCGCCACTGAAATCGCAGGGTCACCGATCATCATAGACCCCCCGAGCACCACCACATCAGGCGACCAATGCACAATTACATTGTTCACCACTACTGCGACCCATTGCGCGAGCTCCTCCCATACGCGCGGATCCTCTATCTCATACGCCTTCCGGCCAAAACGGTTAGCAGTTGCGGTGCCGGAAATGAGCATTTCCGCCTCACCACGCGTCCCACAGGCGCGGCAGAGGGTGTGGTCTAGGTCAATGATTTGATGCCCGGGTTCAAAATTGTAGCGTCCGTGGTCAATCGCTCCAGACACAATGCGCGCGCCCCCCACGCCGGTGCTCACTGTGAGATAGGCAACAATGTCATATCCCACCCCTGTACCCATGTGTGCCTCTCCCAGTCCTACCACACTTGCATCATTTTCCAGCACCACCGGTGCAGCGAGCCGCACTGAGAGGTCTTCAGCGATCTTTCTCCCCTCCCACGCCGTGAGGTGCGGCGAGGAAAGCAGGGTGCGACGATCGGCACTGAGTACTCCGGGGACACCCCCCGCAGCGACCTGTATTTCCCTTCCCTCGGCCATGCTCTGCACCGCATCCACCAATGCCGCAATACCATCCTCATACGAAGCGGGAGTACGAAACACCCGCGGAGACCCTATTTCCTTACCGTCGGAAAGGGCGACTCGGGTTTTGGTCCCTCCAATGTCAAAGAGTGCGTACATATGACCAATTACCGCGCCTAAGGATCATTTGAGGTGCGGGATTCTAAAACTTGGCGCGCAATTTCCTTGTAGCGCTCCACATGAGGCTGATCAAATGCATTTACCTCCAGCAGTGCTCCCACATACATCACCTGTAGCATGAGTATCTGGAGCAACACCCCAATCGTATGGGCGTCCCGTGCCCCAAGACGCCAAGTGCAGTACGGCAAGGCGCGCTCGCGATACGCGCCCTGTATCCCCATCAAAATTGCGCGAGAAACATCCGAGGCGCTACGATCCGCAATCATCTCTACCGCGGTGGGAAATACCCTCCCCTCTTCGGACGGTATGCGCGCCGCGGTACCATCCTCTTCTTCTACGGTAACAAACGAGGTCACTTTATCTTTCGGTCCGCCAAGGTACAACTGTCCCACAGAATGCAAATCGGTGGAGCCGACCGAAACAGTAGGGGTAAAGCCCGCTTCCACCACCTCTCCCCGCACATTGTGTAATTTACCCAAACTCTCGCCCACGAGCTGCCGATACCATTTCCCCACCGACTCTAGCGCAGGAGAAAAAGTGAAAAAATCCAAAATGCGATGCCCCGACTGATAGGCATGGAAGAGAAATATCGCGCTCTGGTAAGCGCGGTCTTCTTCTTTTTCCCCCTCGAGCGCCATGAGCGCTTCTTGCGCCCCACGGCGAAGAGACGCAATATCGCACCCTGCAAGCGCAAGCGGCACCAATCCCACCGCGGTAAAAACGCTATAGCGCCCACCCACCATAGGAGGGTGCGGCACCACGCACACACCGGCAGCACGCGCCGCCTCCGCGAGAGGGGAGTGGTCCTCACTAATGACCACTACCCTCCCCTTTCCCGCTGTGCCAAATTTTTCCGTAAGTGCTGCAATGAGCAGCTCTGCGTTGAAAACCGTTTCCGTGGTGTTGCCCGACTTACTCACTACAACCATTACGATTTCTTCCGGTAGTTGCAGCGCATCGATAAGCGCTTTTCCGCGCGCAAGTGCCTGGGCATCTACGGTATCAAAAAAAACCATCCGAGGGGTGTTGTAGCTATCTTGAGTGGGAAATTGCGTCGCATGAAATCCACCCAGTGCGTCATATACCGCGCGCGTTCCTAAGTTAGAGCCGCCGATGCCTATCACCACCACGTAGCGCAGAGAAGACGTGCGCAGCTGCGCCACCGCTTCTTGTGCCTGCGCCGTGTGCGCTTCGTCGTGAGGGGCAAGAAGCGAAGCCTCAGGAGCTTCTCGCTGCCGCGCTGTATATATCCGCTGGAGCTTTTCTCGGTACCGCTCCATACCTCTGCTCGCTCCGGCAGCTGATATAGTTTCTGCGCCTGTGTCCGAAGAGAAGATTTCAAGGTTCACCATACGATGGAACTTTATGGTAGCTACCGTACTTTCATACTGCACGCTACATATCTGCGTTTTTGGACGTTTTTTTTCGGGTACGATGCGTGGCGGGCAAATCGACGAGAGAGAGCACCAATTGGTGGGCCTCGTGGGCGGAATTCACCACGTGCAGTATGTCTATATCCTTTGCATCTATGGTTTGGTAGCGTTCCAGGAGCGTGGTGCGGAAAAATTGCAGTAGCGGTTCCCAATAGGCACGCCCCACAAGGATAATGGGGAGATTTTTTATTTTTTTGGTTTGGACCAAGGTAAGTATCTCAAACATCTCATCGAGCGTCCCAAAACCGCCCGGAAAATAGATGTACACTTCCGAGGCAAATGCGAGCGACACTTTTCGCGTAAAAAAGTAATGAAAAGATTCTGAGTCCGTAACGTACTGATTGAGATTTTGCTCTTCCGGCAAGAGAATGTTAAGCCCCACAGAAGCGCCGCCGCCCTCACGCGCGCCGCGGTTCGCCGCTTCCATAATGCCGCCCCCGCCGCCAGTAATAACGGCAAAGCCACTCTCGGCGAGCAGCTTCCCTAATGCGCGCGCTTCGTGGTAGTAGGGAGAATCTTCAGGCGCGCGCGCCGATCCGAAAATGCTCGCGGCAAGATCGTACTTGCGCAAAAGCTCAAATCCCTGAACAAATTCGGCGATAATTTTAAAGATGCGCCACGAAGAGACAGTGTCGGATTCGCGATCGCTCAGTATCTCCTCCTCTACGCGGCAACGCCCGCCGTAAGGGCGCACATACTCCTCGCGAGAATCATGAGTTTTAAAGATGCGCGGCATGGTGCTGGTATTGTAGCACGGACCTGCCGCTTCCCTATCCCCTGCGTGCGCCATGGGGCTGCGCCAGAGCGTAGCAATCGCTCACGAGAGGCGCGGCGTGCAGAGAGACGCACCCACTCACTCACGGGCACGCTGCGGCAACAACGCGCAGTCAGTAACTACCTGCACCTCCCGCATAGAGTGGATGACGCACACCGGAAGGCGCGCACGCCGGCACGCTTTTTCGTTAAGCGCCTGCCGCAGGCGCCGACACTTCTTGCTACCCACTGCGTACAATGTGGCGTGATCCACCTTTTTCTGCAAAAAAGCGGCAGTGGCGGTAATACGGCGTGGATGGACAGTAATCCCTTTCGGTAATAGGAGCGGGGCGACCCATGCAGAACTACCCTCACTGAAAAGCGCTTCCTCAAACCGCGTACCGCGCGCCCCGGGCAAAAGGCCCGCAGTGTGGCCGTCTTCCCCCATACCAAGCACCGCGACAATTTTCGCCGAAGGATGCGCTGCGAGCCACGCGCGCCACGCACGCGCTATGCGGCGCGCAAGTGCGGCAGCACCCTCGCCGCGCTCCGGCACTGTGGGAATAATCTCCCACCCCACCTGTACACAATTGCGGTAAAAATCCGTAGTGGTGAACTGTAGAAAATTGTTGTTTTGCGGATCGCGCGTAACGCGGTCGTCTAGCATGGAAACTGCCCCCACGGAACCGCGACAGAGAGGTGAGATATTCATGCACGCAAGCGCCGAACCGCCGGAGAGGAGAAGTAACACGGGGATGTGGCGGTCCCTCTCACGCTCAAGCACATCGCACACCAACTGGCTACACTTCTCACGCACGCGAGATGCGGGATACGTATGGAGCGTAATGCGGGGAGAAATCCTACGCATGGTGCCCATCCTGCGCCGCGCGGGGTGCCGTATCCGCTGCAGCCACTGTGGGATGGCTACCAAACTGTGCGCGCAAAGCCGCCACCATTTTCATGGCAAAGGAGGGGGTGGTACGGCTTGCTTTTCTTTCCCGCAGGGCGGTTTCCAATGCAGGCATGTGCGCGAGGCGCGCCAATTCCTCCATCTCTTCCTCGGTGTCGCCTCGTGGTACCGTACCGGCAATTTTTTTCAGACCGGGGTCTTCTTCCCACGCTTTTTGCGCCCACCGCGTGAGGGCGCCCTCAATAATGGAACCGTGGTTGTATACCGAGAGCACCGTGCCAATATCGGTACCAAACAACCCACGCGCTTTCTCCAGCGCACCCACTCCCTCCCCCAACGCCTGCATCATGCCGTACTCTATGCCGTTGTGCACCATCTTTACAAAATGCCCCGCGCCGCTCTCTCCCACGTAGCCGTAGCCCCCTTCTTGCGCCAAATCGCGGAATACTTGCTCCACACGCGCCACTGCCTCCCGTGGGCCACCCACCATGAGGGTGGCGCCGGTGCGGGCGCGCACGGTGCCGCCGGAGACACCCACATCAATGAAGTGCAGGCCCAATGCGCGCGCACGCTCTGCGCGAGCGCGCGTTTCCTCAAAAAAGGTGTTGCCGCCGTCCACCACCGTGTCGCCACTTTCCAAGAGAGGGAAGAGCTCCTGCACTACCCCTTCTACATGGCGCCGCTGCACCATAATGAACACGAGGCGAGGCGCGGAAAGGCGCCGCACCAGATCGGCAATATTCTCTGCGCCCTCGGCACCAGCTTGTGCCGCGCGTGCCACCGCCTCCGCATTCACGTCGTAGGCAACTACCTCATGCCCTTTTTCCAAAAGAAGCGCCACCATGCCGCTCCCCATGCGGCCGAGGCCGATAAAGCCAACCTGCATACGAAAAAATATTGCCGGTTACCCCTCCAGTGTACCCCGCCCCGCACAAACCGCCAAATCTTTGGCATTTTGCACATATGAGTGGTATGGTTATCGGCAGCGTAACAAACAGGAGAGAGAGATGCGTCGCCATCTTTTCGCGGCAGCAATCGCCGCCGCCTCATCACTCGCTGATGGCAACTTCGCCTTCGGCCAGGAGAAGGCGCACGCAGCGGTGGCATCCGCAGCAGCAGCGTGGGGCGAACGGCTCCGCGAGAATCCTTCGCTCCTCTTCGGCCCGGGACGCTCAGCGTCGCCGCGGACCGAAAAGAAAGGCCCCAAAAGAGGAGCGAACTGTAAGTGGGACCCAAAACAGGTCCCTTGGGCCATTTTCCACTGCTGCCCCAACAAAAGGAGCGACTTGGTGTCCTGAACGAAAACTGTATTTTCGGATCAAAGAGCCGCTCGCAGGAGTCTGCAGCGGCTCTTATTTCACAGAGATTCTTATTACGCGGAGTCGGATGCGCCGGAGGAAAAACATGAAAAACCTCCGGCGCACTCCCATAGTACCACATTAATACCCGCTCTTGAATTTACATAAGTAGAAATTTTATATAAGGATTAGACAGGAAGCAAGCAGATCTTGCAATAATTATCTACATAAGTAGAAATTTTATATAAGGATTAGACACGCATTGCGTTTGCTACCTCCAAAATCTACATAAGTAGAAATTTTATATAAGGATTAGACAGCATAATAATTTCTGCGAGGACAGAAAATCTACATAAGTAGAAATTTTATATAAGGATTAGACATGCGCAGTGAGCTCGCAGCCCTTGGATCTACATAAGTAGAAATTTTATATAAGGATTAGACCTGCATAGGAATATGCAGAGCGTGGCAATCTACATAAGTAGAAATTTTATATAAGGATTAGACTGGTGCTTTGTGAAGTAGTAGACGGATCTACATAAGTAGAAATTTTATATAAGGATTAGACGGGAAGGAGTGCACGCAATGCGTCCGAATCTACATAAGTAGAAATTTTATATAAGGATTAGACGATGTCAACGCCCATCCACTGGTTCATATCTACATAAGTAGAAATTTTATATAAGGATTAGACTCCCTCTGCTGCGGTAATCGACATTAATCTACATAAGTAAAAATTTTATATAAGGATTAGACTGCGCAACCGTCACATCATGATCAGGATCTACATAAGTAGAAATTTTATATAAGGATTAGACCCGCAAGTGTGGTGAGCCGCTAACTACCATCTACATAAGTAGAAATTTTATATAAGGATTAGACAGGGACGCCGGTGTGCGTTTGCCCATCATCTACATAAGTAGAAATTTTATATAAGGATTAGACTCGCAAAAAATGGCTCAACAAAGCCGATCTACATAAGTAGAAATTTTATATAAGGATTAGACCTGGCGGGTTGAGCAGGAGCGGCGGCTATCTACATAAGTAGAAATTTTATATAAGGATTAGACGCCAGAATAGCCAAACTAGCTGGTTTATCTACATAAGTAGAAATTTTATATAAGGATTAGACTGGCAAAAACAACTTCACCGCAGTAGAATCTACATAAGTAGAAATTTTATATAAGGATTAGACTGGTCCGCTCTATGTCTTCGCGGGTAATCTACATAAGTAGAAATTTTATATAAGGATTAGACAGCTGATATGGCCTTGTTGAGCCATTTTCTGGAAAGGGGCGATAAATTATTTTCCAAAAAATCTTTATTTTTATTCACCCCCCTCATAGAAAGACCGAGGTTTTGCTTTTGAAGCGGTGGAAATACGGGGCGGAGGGAGCACCTATCGGCTTCCCCGCCCCGAAATTCCCATGAAAGAGGTGGGCGCGCCGAGCGCCGCCGCTTTACAACCTCTTATTACACAACTCAACCGGGCCGTCTAAACAATCCTTACACTGAAACTTCCACCTATGCCATTGCCGCCTCACTTCCCTCCATTTTCGCAGAGGAAAGTGAAACGGTACGGTATGGAATTTTCAATGTGCTTTCCTACGTGAATACCAGCACCTCCCCTTCTTCATTCGCCGCCGCACCGTATCGGATTACCTTTTTCCTATCCGCCGGAGTGACCGGAATAATAAGTATGCTGTCGGCGCCGGTAAACTTCTTCTTATATTTTAATTCTACCTCAGCAAGGATATTTTGCAACACCCGCTCACTGTGGCGTACCTCAAACACCGAGTACTGCAGGCGGCGCCCATAGCGCGAAAGAAATTTGGCGAACTTCGCCCGCAACTTATCGTCTGAAAAATCGTAAGCTACCAGCAGCATACTCCGTGTGGATCCTCACTCCCCTCCCCCTTGGCGGGTGACGCCTCCGTCGGTAAAAACGCCGAGGGGGCGCGCGTATATTTACGCACGTCAAACTCTCTCAAAGGATGCCGCCCGGGCAGCATGATATGACGATAAAGCCCTTGTATATAAGCATAAATATCCTCCTTTCTCTCCATGATGGCATCGCTGAAGATGCGATAGTACTTCGGCGCCGCATTCCACGGGAGAGCGTAACCGCCCTGCTTCGTTTTGCAGAAATCCTCTTCTTTTATCCGGCCCAACCGGTACGCTTTTAACAGCGCCCTGTCCACGAGACAACGGAACGGTTCCACCGTATCCACCACCAATGATTTTCGGGCAAAAAACAACTGGTGGTATACCCCCTTGTAGAGGTCAAAGCCGTAGGTGCGCAGCAGCGCCTCGGAGAAATTCCCCAACAAGGTGTATCCGATGTCCAACAAAAGATTGGGTATGTCCTCTTTTGCGCGCGGCGCGCGGCGCCGCCACCCTATTTCATGGAAAAACCGCCGGAAAAAGCTGCGTGAAGAAGACCCCTCTATGCCCAACAATGCCGCGCGATCTTTTGCCGCGCGCACCTGCTCCAGTATCCGCCGCACGTCGCTTTGGCGCGCGTCTTTTCCCAAAAGGCGCAATTGGTTTTTTATCTTGTTGGCGACTATGTGTTTTGCAATGAAGAAATTTTCTTCCTCGGAAAGCGCATACTGCCGCATCCGCAAAAGATAGTTCCCCTCCGCGCCCCCTCCCAAAGAAGCGTACGTACGGTAGTTTTGGTTCAAAAAAAAGAAAGAAACTCCCAGCTCCACCCCCTTGCGCAGCAAGACGCTGGTAAAAGACATCTCTCCGACAAAAAATACCGCAAGGGCCCTGTGGCACGATGCGCGGTTAACCACCTTTCCGTCTTTGCTGAACACAATATGGTCATTCTGAAACCGCACCGCGGTTTCACCCTTGTGTGCCCGCGCATCAATAAAAAGTATTTGCTTTTCTTTAAAATCCGCAGGGGAAAGCATATACTGAAATCCTTATCATCGCCGCCCGCTACCACGCCAAGTTGCCGTAGATGCTACGCGCACCGCGCGCATCCACCTCCCTCTTTACCAAATCGCGCGCATTGAGCGCGCGCATGGCGCGCAGCACCTCTTCCAGCTCTTTCCTGTCCTCGGCGCCGGGCAGGGGTATGCGGTAGCGTTTGTTGTCCTCCAGAGAATGGAGTGAAATTTTCTCCACTGGCATCCCGCCCTCCTCCAGCGCATACACCTGCGCATATATTTGCAAGACGTAGCCGCGGTACACCGCTTTTATCCTCGTCTTGCGCTCTATGAGATGCCGCGTGCGCGCATCATAAATATCAATGCGCCCTCCCACCTGCAGAGCCTCCGACCATGCATACAAGCCGGAAAGAACCTGCCGACTGGTGCTGTAGGTTCCCGCATCCAGATTTTCGTGCAGCAATTTCCCTTTTACCTGCGGCTGCTGCTTATACGTCGCATCGGCATAGCCCATGTGCGCCCCGTGCAGGTAGAGCGATGCGCTGCTGAAAAGGAAATCGTTGATTTGCGAGAAGGTAATGTATTGCTCCATGTTCCCTTAACACAAAGGCACCCCGCAAAGAGCGCCTTTGTGTTAAAGAATAGCACAAATTATGCTGGATGTCAAATTCTATGCCTTATCTTCATTTCCGCGCTACTTGAGGCGGGTAAACACTTCCTGATCCCACAGCGCGCGCTTGACGTACAGATCGGGGTCGGCGCGGCCGGAGCGCAGCTGCTCCAGCGCGATCAACCCTTTGCGGGCGATGTTGTAGGCACCGACCGCATCACCGTTTTTAAGGTGCGCATCTTCTGCGCGGGTGTCAAACCCGCAACGCGGGCACTGCAAAAAATCCACCTCCTCCTGCTCCTTCTCTCCCTCACGGTAGTGGTTGCGTATCTGCAATAAGGTGTTGAGGTAGTACACAAACGCCCGCCACGTGGCGGCGTCATCGCAGGCGAGCATTTCTTCCATCACGTTGTTGCCGCTCTGAATCGCCGTACCCATGCCGGCCACCGCGCCGGAAAAGCCAGGCAGCGCCCCCTCCGGCGCCCCCGCGCCCACCACGCGGCGCAGGGCATCGGTCAGTGCGGCGGCGCTTATGGCAACCGTCTTGCGGGTGGCCGCATCCCACCGCAGGCGATCCACGGCGCTGGTGAGGCGCACGGTGCCGCCGTCTTCTTCGCGACGATACGTAATGTGGATGGCGCCTTCCTCGCCGTACAATTCTTCTATCCTGCGCTCAACCTCTTTCTTAACTTGCTCCACTCCCCCGCCCCGGTAATTGAGATAGAGATCTTTCCGCCAACCGCACTGCGGACACGTGGTGGAAGTGTAATCCGGGGATACGAAGAATACGATGCCGTGTTGCCCCTGCAATTTTTGCAGTGAGACGGTAGCGCGCTTACCTTCCCGCAAACAAACCAGTTGCGGTGCGGAAAACGCATGGGGGTTTTCTTTGTCTATCACCAACTGTAGCTTTTCCAGCAGCGCTTTTTGGAATTGCTGGTATACGCTGCGCTCAAATTGCCCACCGCGCTTTTGCATAAAGCGAAAATGAAGGTTCTCCAACGCGATTACCGCATCATGCTCCAGCGCTTTTTGCACGAGGAAATGCATCACGTGCGAAAGGTAGCCCGCTTTGAGTTTGGCGATGTTTTCCACCGCGCGCCACTGCTGTTTCGCCTCCTTGCGCTCCTGCGCGCGTGCCTCCAACAAGCGCGCGTAGTCGGCGCCTCCGATGGTGTTCAGGTCACCCCCCTCGCGATAGCGGCCGCGGGCATCGACCAGCGCCCAGTACAGCAAGTGTCTCTCGCCGCGATCAACGCCCAGCACCGCGCGCGGGATCTCCAAAAGTTTAACCCTGACTTCCTCATTGAATTCTTTGTGTTGACGCTCCTTGAGATGATTATTGATTTTAACAGGAAAATGAAAGTGCAGTTTGCGCTCGTAGTAGCGATGTTGCTCGTACACCGGCTCATCGCCGCGGCGGGCCAGTTTGCCGCTCGCCAGCATTTTGGCATGCGGCTTGTCTTCACGGCGGTCGCGGAGGAAAATCTTTCCGCTGCCAGCCAGCATGAAGCGCAAAGGCACCTGCGACATATTCTCATCGGAGAAGAGCGTGCGGAAGAGAATGGTGTGGGTGTTGGGAGCGCCACATGCGCGGGTGCACAGGTCTTTGTTGCAGATGCGGAAGAGGAGTACCTTTCCCTCGCCGACCAAACGGTCCAGCAGCGCCACATCAAGGGGCTGCCACCACGCTTTGACGGCTTGCTGCCTGACGTCGCCGACAAACTCCTCGTAAGAGTCGTAGCGCTCTTTGAACGAGAAACTCAGTCCCGTGCCCCTCCTCTCGTGGTACTGTATCAGGCATTTCTTGTAGTACTCAATGAAAGTGTCAATGGCGTCCCCCACCACTTCACGTGCAAGTTTTTTTCCGTAACCGTATTTCTCAACTAGTGCAAACACCTCGGCGGGCAGATGCTTTCGCTTGTGCTCTCTCAAAATCTTGTTTTCTCCTCCCTGCCTTGCGCCGGTCTTTCTCGTCGCCACGCCGTTTATCATCATCAGATTGGGAATATCTTTCGCGGGGTCGGCCATTATCTGCAGCATAAACATTTCCCACTCCGGTTTCCCGCCGCCGCGGTGCGCGGTAGGGGCGTTTTCGCAGAGCGCGCGGACGGCTGCGGCGCCGCTGAACACCGCAAGGTGCAGGGCGCCTTCCCCGTCTCTCACGAACAGCCCGAGGTTGTCACTCAGTTTGGTTTTGCTCCATCCTTCAAGAAAATTCGGTGAGAAATACACGCGCACCTCTTTGGGCACATCGGTCACCTTCGTCAGATAGTTGCGAATTTTGTTGAATGCTTTTTGTGGCCGCAGTTCCGCGATGCGGTGCTCCAACAGCCGCCACGCGTCATAAAATGCCGTGTCTTTGCTCTCCTCCGGAATAGCATCAAGCGCGTCTTCCTTTCCCTTATTGGTGCGGACACGGAAGGTGTGCTCTAGGCGCGCCAGCTCCACATACGCTTCCAAATATTCACGCCACGCCCGCACCATCGCTTCCCATGCTCCCTTGGCGGGACGGCGCTTTCGGGCAACCGCCGCGCGCAATTCCGCCACGGCATCGTCAAACTTTTTCTGAAGGGAGGGGAGCGGCTTAAAGGCGGCTTTGGCGCGATGATCCGCGTGCACCGAGCGCACCTCGCCGCCTGTGATGCGCGCCAAGGTGTTATAGCGCCACCGCGCCACAAAATCCTCCCAAGAAAGCGGCGCGCCGTCGCCGAGACGCCGCCATGCCGTACCGCTTTGCTCTACTAAATTGCGCAGTGCGCCTAATGTAGTGTAATCCTTGGAAATCGCCTTCTTGCCGCGAAAGAGGTCGTTTAGCGCCTGCCACTCGCTTAAAATTTCTTGCGCCACTGCGCGCACCGTACTCTTGTGGAGGTAGATTTTTTCCTCTTGGTGCCCGCCGCGCTCAAGCTTTGCAAAGAAATCCTCAAAGAAACGGCGCGCCTGCGCCCACAGCAACGGCGCCTGTTCGGCAACATGCTCCAAAACTTCCAGCAGCGCTTGGTCGCTATCAATGTACTCCACGCGCAGCTCCCTCGGAGCGCCGATTTGCCGGTACAGCGGCACCAAGTGCGGCAGCGGGCGCTCATCTTTAGAGCGCGTTTGGTTGAAGTGGTTGATGCGCTGGTTAATGCCCTCCTCGGAAACTTCGCCCGCCTCGCCCCCTGCGCCGCCAATTTTTCGGTTGTACTCCTCAATGCCGCGGTAGCTGAGTACGCGATTGAACGCCCGAGGGGAAAACATCTCCACCTCGTCCGGCGCCAGCTTGAGCTCCTTCTGGCGAGGGCGAAGGTGTTGTTCAAACACAACGCAATTGCGGGCAAAAAAACCGAGGTTTTCAACAACACGGCGGGCTATCGTGCCGCTTTGAAGCTCTCCCTTGAAGTAATGCTCTCTGTTGAGCTTGAGGTCTTTCAATGCGGAAGAGAACTTTTCAAAAGCGGCGAGGTGACGGAGGAACTCTTGATTATCGGCATAGTGCCTTTTCAGCAGCGCAAAGATTTTTTCAGATTTGGCGAAGTCGTCAATGGTTGCCCCGTGTAATTTTTCGCTCCGGAAAGGCCCGGCGGCAGCGCCGGCGTTCTTTTTGCCGCCTCCTGTACCGAAAAAGGCACCGACCTTGCGGGCGATATCCTGCTCTAGTTTCCGCAATTCTCCAGCTAGCGCACGACGCCGCTTGGCGTCCGATGCGCGCGCCATATCTCGCCGCACCGCAAGGTATCTCTCAATGTCGTGCAAATCCAAAGCGAGACGCTCCAGCGCGTCGTCAATAAAAACGGCGAGCAGCTCGTTCATTTTCTCCTTGAGATGCGGCCGCGCGGCATTGCGCTTCCGGTCTTCGGGAAAGATATCCCGCGCATCGCGCGCTTCCCAATTAATGTGCTGCGCGGTCGCCGCGGCGGGCTTAAGCTCAAACCGCAACGTTTTCGTCAACGGAAATTTCTCATTGAAATCTTTAAAGCGTGGGTTCGCATCAGGAGACGGCATGGTGATAAGGAGATGTTATGAATAATGCGCCGCGCGGGAGTGAAACTGAAAACCCCCCACAAGGCGGTGCGACCACGCACGAAAATGCCTCATGAGGGGATCTCAATCGTGCGTGGTCTTTCATACTATACCCCCTTCCGTTACTATCATCAAGAGGAGGCGCATTCGTTTTTACCAAGGTGATTAAAAAGAGTAGGGTAGCATCGGGACCGCCTCCCAGAAACAAACGGAGGCGAACGGCGCTCCCGCTCTCTTTTTCATTAGGCACGATACGCACACGTCGGTGCCGCACGGAAGCCATCCATACAGGGAGCATCTCTGTGGGCGAGAAAATTCTCTCTTGTTAGCGACTTTGCGCGGGGAATGCGGGAAGGTTGCCATCCTCGTAGATAACCGGCTCCTCTTTTTGCCATTGCTCCAACACCGGCATCAAAAAGCGCCACGAGTATTCTACCTCCTTGCTGGAGAGGAAGAGCGTCTGGTTGCCCTCAATGATGTCTAGCAGAAGCTTTTCATAGGCGTCATGCATGCGGTAGCGCCCGGTGGGTACGAAGGGGAACTCCACGTACCGCTCTTCTATCTCCATGCCGTAAGAGGGCTTGCGCGCCCACAGGCGCAAACCGGTCGCCGGATCCGGCTGGATGCGGAAGCGCAAGAGGTTGCGGCGCGCACCTGAGAGATTTTCAGGGCACATGCAAGAGGGTATTTCTTTGAAGTGCAACACTATTTCAGAAAGGGTTTGCCCTGCTTTTTTCCCTGACTCCAATACCACCGGCGTTCCCCGCCACCGGGAGTTGTCGAGTTCCGCTTCCAGTAAAAAATACGTTTCCGTATTGGAATCGCACGGCACATGGTCTTCCGTGCGGTACGAAGCGTACTGCCCCTTTACGCGGCGCCCGCCTTTGCGCAGGCGCAGCGCCGCCATCACCTCGGCGCGGCGCGCGCGCACCGCCCCTGCTTCATACGCGCCCGGATCCTCCATAGCAATGAGTGCGAGCATCTGCAAGAGATGGTTTTGCCCCACATCGCGCAGCTGCCCTACTCCGTCGTAGAACGCACCCCTTCCGTCCATGCCGCGCGATTCCAAAATGCGCACCTCTATGCGCGCCACGTAGTTGCGGTTCCATATTGGCTCAAATATGCTGTTGGCAAAACGGAATGCGAGAATGTTCTCCAGCGCCGACTTTCCCAGGTAGTGGTCAATGCGGAAAATCTGCTCTTCTTTAAAGAGGAGCGAGAGCTTGCGCTCCAGTGCTTGTGCCGTATGCAGGTCTTCCCCAAACGGCTTCTCAACCACCAAGCGCGTCCACCCCGCGCCACCGCCTACACACCCTACCGACAGCCCGCTGTCGGCGAGATTTTGGAAGAGGGGGTCGTAAAAACGTGGCGGCACGGCAAGGTAAAAGAGTTTGTTGGTACAGGCTCCCACAGCGCGATCTTGCGCAGCGAGAAAGGCCGAGAGCGTGCCGTAGGATTTGGGATCGGTAAAATCACCCGCCACATATTCCGCGCGCGCCACAAATGCCGCCACCTCCTCCGGGTGCGTATGAGAGTGCGCATCCAAAGCGCTGCGTACCATGCGCCGAAATGCTTCCGTGCTAAGCGCCGATTTGGCAAACCCCACTATACGGTACTCGGCGGGGAGGTGCCCCGCGCAGTGCAAATCCAGCAGCGCGGGAAACAGCTTGCGCCTTGCAAGATCGCCGGTTGCCCCGAAGATAACCAATGTGAGCGGAGTATGATTCATGGTACCGTTACGTGTTATTCTTGATGCGCTGCCGGAGACGCCTCTCCTCCTTTGGTTGAGCGTTCCCGCAAAAGACGATCTAGTAAAAATGCGCTGTTAATAAGGCCTATATGCGTATACGCTTGGGGAAAATTGCCCAAAAATTCCTTGGTGCGCGGATGCATCTCCTCGGCATAGAGGCCGACATGGTTGGCGTAGGAGAGCAAGGTTTCAAAGACCGATACGGCGCGGGGGAGCTCGCCGGCAAGCGCGAGCGCATCTACATACCAAAATGATGAGAGCAAAAATGCGCCTTCCTCCTCCTCCATGCCATCAAAAGAGGTGTAGCGGCGCACCAGCACGCCGTCTTCGCCGCACACAAGCTCGCGCTCAATCGCACGTACGGTCGCTTTCATTTTAGGATCGTCCCCCTTAAGGAATCCCATCACGGGCATGAGCAGGAGCGCCGCATCCAAATCCTCTTCCCCCAGCGCCTGTGTGAAGGATTGCTTGCGCGCACTCCACCCCTCGCGGCATATCGCCTCGCGTATGCGGCGGCGCTCAGCGCGCCACGTGTCGGTGTCTCCCTCAAACCCGAAGTGTTCCGCAAGGCGTATCGCCCGATCCAGCGCCACCCAATTCATCAGCGCCGAATAGGTGAAACGCTTCTTGCCGCCGCGCACCTCCCACAGGCCCTCATCCGGCTCACGCCATATCACGCACACGTAATCGGCAAGGTCGCGCAGTACGCGCCAGCGGTGCCGATCAATGGAGTTACCGGAAAGCCGGTGCAGCGTATAGGCGACATTGAGTACGCTCCCGTACACATCCCACTGCTTTTGGTCATGCGCAGCGTTTCCGATGCGCACCGGCCGTGAATTGCGGTACCCTGAGAGGTGGTTCAGCCGCTCCTCGTGCAAATCCACCTCCCCGCGCAAACCATACATGATTTTCAGGTGTTCCGGCCCCTCCATGGTGCAAATGTTAACGAGCCAATTCAGGTAGCGCTCTGCTTCGGTAACATGCCCCAACTTGAAAAACGACTCCAACAAAAACGAGGAGTCCCGCAGCCACGTAAAGCGGTAATCCCAATTGCGCGCCCCGCCAATCCACTCGGGCAGCGAGGTGGTGGGTGCGGCAGCAATGGTGCCTACCGGCTCAAAAAATAGCGCCTTGAGCACCAGTTTGGAGCGTATGAGCGCATCGCGCCACCGCTCGGGCAGTGCGCAAGTACCCGTCTCGCACGTGCGGCACCAGCGGCGGTGCTTTTGTATCGTCTCGTTCAATTCGCGCTCATGGTGTTCGTAGTTATCTTTCATCAAGTCCACCTCGCCCGTGTTGTAGCGGAACACGAAAAACTCATCACGTCCCGCCTTGAGGGAGAACACGCACTCTGCCACCCCCTCTGCCACAGAGAACTCTTGGCCGCTGACCAACACACCCCGCATGTGTCCATGCTCAGCGCGCACGCCGCCTGCTATTTTGTACAGGCGTGTGGTGCCGCGCGCGTAATCAAACCGCGGCGCAAAACGCACCGCAATGGTGCACTCCCCTTTCCTGCAGGTAACGCGCCGCTTAATTTTAAACGTGGTATCTTCCTCGGGCGGCACATAGTGGCGCTCTTTTTCCAGAGGGAGAAAATCGGTAACGTCCCATACCCCGCGCGCCGTGGTGAATTCGGTTACCAAGATGTTGGTCTCCTCTATATAGTACTGGCGCACGCGGTAATTCTCACAGGGGCGTATGGACCAAAAGCCGCCACGCGCCTCATCCAGTAGGGCCGCAAAAACAGTGGGAGAATCCACAAACGGTGCGGGTGCCCAATCAATGCTGCCATGTTTGCTCACCAGCACCGCCGAGCGGCGATTACCAATGAGCGCATAATCACGAATAGGGGTATACATGCGCGTGCAAAGGTGCGCGGCGCCGCGTACAGCGCTCCGCGCCGTTTATAATCCAAGTATAGAAAAAAACACCCGTGCAATATCGTTGTGCGTGTGCATAATCCAAACTAGCGCGGCGCTTCAACCTGCGGAAAACCCTCCGGAACGGGATACTGCGCAAACTCCGGCAGGAGCGGCCGCCCGTAGAAGAGGCGATGAATGACCTCGGCATGGGAGAGTGCACCCGTCAGCGCATTGTGCGGCTCCGGCTCATCGGGGATGCCCACATAGTTGAGAACCGCGTCCAAGTTAAGCGCCGAGCGGCGGTGTTCCTCGTCAAACGGCGGCGTGATGCCGCGCAGCGCCATGTGCAGGTAGGCCATACTGTGGGTATCCAGGGTGCGGTACGCGAAGGGGAATTCTTCACCCCACCGCAGGCAGGCGGCCTTGATGAAATCACGGTCGAAAGAAACGTTCTGCCCTGCGAGTGTGCGGTCACGCACCCCTTCCGCCCATGCGAGAAAATTGCGCAGGAGCTCCTCCTCGCTCATTTTGTTCGGATCGGTCACCTCCTCACGGGAAAACCCGTTGACCGCCAGCGCATCGTCATCTATGTGCGCGCCGTCCCACACACGGCACTCCAGATACAAGCGGTTGTCCGGGTGCTCCAGGTCTAATGCGCCCAGTGAGACGATGGAATGCTTGGCGTAATCGGTCCCTGAGGCCTCTATGTCCACGACTAGCATGCAGGCAAGTATACTCCTCCTCAAAGAAAAAACACAAGGGTGCGGCGCTCACAGCCACTCGCGCGCTTTGCGCCGCATGCGGGAGAAGGTGCGGGCAATGCGGGGGTGCCGCCGCTCCCCCGCGCGCAGCAGCGCATCAAACCACGACGAGGTAAAAGAGAGAAGAAACACACCCAAAAAAAGGAAGAGCGCCCCCTGCAAAAAGGGGAGCACCAGGCCAGGTATGCCCAGTGCCACAAACGCGGCACCCAACAGGCGCGCGCGGCGCTTTTGCCGGGGGGAGAGCGAAGGCAACGCCTCGCCGGTACCACTCTTCGCGCGTTTCGTGGCTTTTGTGGGAGGTTCGGGGTGCATGCCGCGCCATTGTACCACAAGGTACGTTTACTCAGGAGAGATGCCTGGGCAATTTGCCGCAGGGCGATAGCCCGCGCGCTTCGCCTCTTCCGCTGAGGCGAACCAGCGGCGGTTTTCCTCTTTGATGCGCGCTGCGCCTGCGCACCACGGCAGGTGGTACACCGACCCATTCACCGAGCCGACGACCCTGCCTGCGGGCACCCGTGTACTCCCTCCCATTTCCTCCACCGCGGGCGCTGAGGACGCAGCAGACACCGCTTCTGCCCATGGCGCACGCGCCACCTCGAGAGGGGGCGGCGGCGTGGCGCGCAGAGAGAGGCGCCCCAGCGCAAAACCACCCACCCCCACCGCGACAATAATGAGCGCGGTGCCGAAGTCCTGCACCTTGTCAGAGCGCAAAAACTCTGCTATATTACGCATTGTCCTCCATTGTCTCCAAAACATCGGTATCAAGCAAGGATAGTGGGAGGGGCACCTAACCATTAGCATTTATGGCACACAGAAAAGCAGGAGGGAGCGCGCGCAGTTTGCGCGACTCCAAGCCTAAATACCTCGGCACCAAACTCTACGACGGCGAGCGCGCCAAGGCAGGTTCCGTGATTGTGCGCCAACGCGGCTCTAGGATTCTTGCGGGCAAAAACGTCGGCACCGGGAGAGACTACACGCTCTTTGCGCTTGCCGAGGGCGTGGTGCGCTTTCGCGAGATGCGCAAAACGCGCTTTAACGGTACCACGGTTAAAAAAAAGGTAGTAGATGTGGTGCCGCATGCGGAAGGTTCCCCGTCATAAAATTGACCAATACGGCTTCCTCGCGCGTATCTTTGATAATCGGAAAAGGAAAAAAGCAAAAGTCGCCGCTCTTTAAAAGAACGGCGATTTTTGCATTAACACCCTTGCGGTCAGAAACTAGCCCTCCGCCTTCACAAACAGGGTAACCCGCGCCTGCGCCTCTCCGTGCGCAAGGGGTATCTCGTACTCTCCGGTCTCCTTTATCGGCTCTTGCCTCATGATATGGCGCGCATCCACGGCAACCCCGCATTTCTCGGAAAGCGCCTTCGCGATGTCCTCAGCTTTTATCCCGCGAAAAAGGTGCCCGCGCTCGTTGGCGGGAGCGGCAAGGTGCACGCTTTGCCCGTGCAGCCGCGCAAACGCCTTGCGCAGGGCTTCTTCTTGTTCCGCTTGCTTTTTCTGCGCCGCTGCACGCTTTGCTTCCAGGGCGCGCACGCGCGCTTCCGTGGCCATCTCTGCCAATCCGCGCGGCAAGAGAAAATTGCGCGCGTACCCGTCTGCGATTTCCTTTACCTCGTATTTATGCCCCACTTTCGGCACGTCTTGAAGCAAAATTACTTTCATGGTGCGCTACTGAGTGGTAATGCGGCCATTTAATAGGAATTCCGCCGCTTTTTCAAGTTGCGGGTCCCGTCCCGCTTCTACATCTTCGGGGGTCACCTCCACCGTGATATCGGGCTCCAAACCGTTTTCGGAAATAGAGCGCCCCTTGGGGGTAAGCCAACGCGCGACCGTCACTTTGAGAAATGTGTCAGGGGTCACCTCCACAAGCTCCTGCACCGATCCTTTGCCGAAGGTGCGCATACCCACCAGGGTTGCCCGCTGGTGATCCTGGAGCGCCCCCGCCACTATCTCCGACGCCGAGGCGCTCCCCTCATTTACCAGCACAGCAATGCGCCACCATGGGCGATACACGTTGTAGCCAAGGCTCCGCTGCACCCGCTCTTCCCCATTGGCCCCGAACTTTTCGATCACCACTGGCTTCCCCATGGGAAGGAACCAACTAGATATCTCTACCGCAGATTCCAAAAATCCTCCCGGATTGCCACGCAGATCAATAATCAGCTTTCCCGTTCCCGCGCGTATAAACTCCCGCAGCGCCTTTTTGAATTCTTCCGAGGCAGTTGCGCCAAAGTTGTACAGCGCAATCACGAATACGCCATCGTCCCGAAGGTAGTATTTGCTGGTAGGAATACGAATGGTGTCACGGACGATGCGTATCTCCAAAATCTCCTCTGTGCGTTCTCGTGCAATATCCAGCTTGACTTCTGTACCTTTTTCCCCCCGGATGAGCCGCACCGCCTCATCAATACTCATGTCCTTAGTGGGTTTGCCGTCAATGGCGAGAATGCGGTCGCCTGCAAGAATACCTGCTTTCTCTGCGGGGGAGTCTTTAAGGGGGGTGATAACCGTCAAGATGCGGTCGCGTACTCCCACCTCCATACCCACGCCGCCAAATTCGCCGCTAATATTCTCCTCAAAAAGGGTTGCTTCCTGTGGAGGGAGAAATACCGTATACGGGTCGCCGTAACTCTTAGCAAGCCCTTCAATGGCGCCCCACAGGCGGTCTTGGGGAGTAATTTCTTCTGTAGTGGTAGCAGGGATATATTTTTCCTCCAAGAGGCGCCAGGCTTTCCAGAGAGGTGAAAAATCAACATTTTCCGGGGGCTGTGCGAGGCTGGCGCGAAAGCCACTCAAAATGCTTGCCTCCAGTTTTCCGTCACCGCGCACATACACACCGGCAAAAAAAGAAAACACCACCAGAAGCAGTGCGGCAAGGTAATGGGACGTTCTCAACATGTGCGCAAATAGCAGCCGGGCTTGGATACCCATGCAGCACACTCAAGTATCGCAAAAAGCGACGCGCGCCGCAAGCGTCACGAGGTGCATTCCTTCTCCACACTCGTACGGCGTTTTGGCCCTATGACCCCGGCAAGACGCGGTATACTAATGCCGTATGATAGAGCGCTATGAGTATAGCGGCATTACGTGGCTTGACGTACTCAAACCTACTTCGGAAGAGATCCGCTCCCTAATGTACGAATACCAGCTTCCCCCCACCGTGGCGGAAGAGCTTATGCTCCCCTCCCTGCGCCCGCGCGCCGAATTGCATCCCGAGGGCCTGCTGTACCTGGTACTGCACTTCCCCGCCCTCAGGCACACCAACAGCCAGTCCCGCAGCCAAGAAGTGGATTTCATATTGACGCGCGACACGCTCATTACCGTCCGCTACGATACGGTGGACGCGCTGCACAAGTTTTCCAAGCTGTTTGAGGTGCGCAGCATATTGCTGGACCGCGGCGAGGTGCCGCATGCCGGACACATATTCTTTGCCATGGTGATGAAGCTATACCGCTCCATCGGGCACGAGCTGGACTACCTGCGCGATAAACTGGAGGATATAGAGAAGCATATTTTTGAGGGGCGCGAGCGCGAAATGGTGGTTGCACTCTCCCACACCAGCCGCGACCTTCTGCGCATCAAACAAGCCCTGTTCACGCACGAGCCTGTGTTGGAGAGCTTGCGCGAGTCCTTGCTTGCGCTGTTTGGCGCAGAATTTGAGAACGAGCTGAGCACCATAGAGGGAGAGTTCTACCGCATCTCCTCCCTGCGCACCATGAACGGCGACACGCTGTGGGAATTGCGCAAGACGAACGAGGACCTGCTCACCACCAAACAGAACGAGATAATGAAAAAGCTGACCCTCTTGGCGTTTGTCACGCTTCCCCTGAGCGTCATGGCGGGGCTGTTCGGCATGAACGCCCAGTATATTCCCCTCATCGGAAACCCATTTGACTTTTGGGTCATCGTGCTCCTCATGGTGTCGTCTATGCTGCTCTTGGCTGCGTACTTCAAGAGAAAAGGGTGGTTTTAGTAGCCATGTTTTTTCTCTGGACACACCTGAGTTTTGCCGTAAGATAGGGGTACTATGCAGTTTCCCTTGGGGGGCGGCAACACCGCGGCGGACAAGAAGCCGCCGCTTATGCTGCACAACACCCTTACCGGAAAAAAAGAGCCCTTCCACCCCTTAAAACACAACGAGGCGCGCCTTTACCACTGCGGTCCCACCGTGTATGACTATGCGCACCTCGGCAATTTGCGCGCGTTTGTGTTTGCCGATATCCTGCGGCGCACCCTTGCGTTTTTCGGGCATGAGGTGCGGCAAGTCATCAATATCACCGATATAGGCCACCTCACCTCGGATGCCGACGTAGGCGAGGACAAAATGGCGCTCGCCATTAAGCGCGAGGGAGAGGAGATGACCCTGGAGGGCCTGCGCCGCATCGCCGACAAATACACACAGGCATTCCTGCACGACCTGGAGCGCCTCAATATCCTCATGCCGCACGCGCTTCCCCGCGCCTCCGAATACATTCCCGCACAGATCGCCTTGGTGCGTACGCTCGTGGAGAAAGAGTATGCCTACGAAACCTCGGACGGCATCTACTTTGACACCGCGCGCTTTCCCCACTATGGCGCGCTCGGCCATATCGCGCGCGAGGGGCAAAAAGAAGGTGCGCGGGTTGCAGAAAATCCGGAAAAGCGCAATCCGGAGGATTTTGCCCTGTGGAAGAAAGGAGGTGATTTGGGCTGGGACAGCCCGTGGGGGAAGGGGTTTCCGGGATGGCACACGGAGTGCGTCGCCATGATCCACGCGCTTTTGGGAAAAACCATTGACATCCACACGGGCGGCATAGACCACATTCCGGTCCACCACAACAACGAAATTGCGCAGGCAGAGGCGGCAACCGGCAAGCCCCTCGCGCGCTTTTGGCTGCATGTCGCGTTCCTCACGATTGAGGACACGAAGATCTCCAAGTCTCTGGGCAACACCGTGTACCTCCGCCACGTGGAGGCGCGCGGCTACCGCGCACTGGACTATCGCTACCTCCTGCTCACCGCGCACTACCGCTCTCCCCTCAACTTCACCTGGCGTGCCCTGGACGCCGCGCACACCGCCCTGCGCCGCCTCCAGCAGTACTATTTTTCCGAATTGCGCGGGGCGCCAGAAGGCAATCCCGATCCCCGCTTCCTGCAGGCACTTGCCGCAGCGCTCGGGGACGACCTCGACACACCGCGCGCCCTCGCGCTCTTGTGGGAGACGGTAAAAGATTCGCGCATGCCGCGCGAGGCAAAGCGCGCCTCGCTGCTGGCCGCGGACCGCGTACTCGCACTAGGGCTTACCGAGCTAGAAACACAGGTACAGAAGCTCTCTTTTGCCGCTCCCCTCCCCCCCAAAGACCTCCCCGAAGAGGTCCGCCTTTTGGTGATCGCCCGCGAGGAAATGCGCGAGCAAAAAAATTGGGCGCGCGCGGACGAACTGCGCGAGGAAATCGCACGCAAGGGATTCCGCGTGGAAGACACCCCCGAAGGGCCGCTGGTATACCCCGAAAAATCCTGAGGCGGGCTCCGTCGGGCGCGTTGTGCACAGGTAATGCACAGCCCCGGCGCCGCTCCGCGGGCGCACATTGCCGCGGCGGTGGTATACTAAAATCACCATGGGGAAGCAAGGGGTATCGCTGCGGGTGCCGCCGCAAAATATAGAAGCGGAGCGTGCGCTCTTGGGCGCCCTCATGCTGAAAAAAGACGCGCTCTTTGACGTGGTGGATCTTATTACGCCTGATGATTTCTATGCGGAAAAGCATCGCACCATCTATTCGGCCATACTCTCCCTTTTTTCCAAGAGCGAGCCGGTAGATTTGCTCTCGGTTTCCAGCCGCCTCAAGAGCGAAAAGCTGCTGCAGAGCATCGGCGGCAGCACGTACCTCACCGAACTGGTCAACACGACTCCTGCCGCAGGCAATGCGCTCCACTACGCCTCTCTGGTGCACAAAACTGCCATCCTGCGGCGCTTGATTGACGCGGGAGAGTACGTGGCAGAGCTGGGCTATGAAGAAGCCGATGATATTGAAGAGGTGCTGGACCGCGCCGAGAAGAAAATGTTTGAGGTGACCGATGCGCCCTCGCTGCACAAGTTCGTCCCGATGAAGAACTTGGTGCTGGACTCTTTTTCCCAGTATGAAGAGCTGAGCAAAACCAAAGGCGCCATTCGCGGCGTCCCCTCGGGCTTTCCCGCGCTGGACGCCATTCTCTCCGGATTCCAAAAATCCGACCTCATTATCTTGGCAGCGCGCCCCTCCATGGGAAAAACCGCGTTTGCCCTGGACATTGCGCGGCATACCGCCATCCGCCACAAAACGCCGGTGGGCATTTTCTCGCTGGAGATGAGCGCCCAGCAATTGGTGGACCGCATGCTCGCCGCCGAGGCGCGCGTAGACGGCTGGCGCCTGCGCACGGGCGGCAAGCTCACCGACGCGGAGTACGAGTCGCTGCACGCCGCACTGGAGCGCATGGCAGAAGCGCCCATTTACATAGACGACCAGCCCGCTAACAACATTCTCAACATGCGCTCGGTGGCGCGGCGCCTCAAGCGCGAGCAGGGGTTGGGCCTGCTCATCGTGGACTACCTCCAGCTCATGGCGCCCACCCGCACGCGCGCTTCCGACTCTATGGTGCAACAGGTAACTGAAATATCGCGCTCACTCAAACAGCTTGCGCGCGAGCTGGACGTGCCCATCATCGCCCTTTCCCAGCTCTCGCGCGAAGTGGAAAAGCGCGGCGGCCGCCCGCGCCTCTCCGATCTGCGCGACAGCGGCAGCATAGAGCAGGATGCCGACGTGGTGATGTTCATCCATCGCGAAGATAAGATGCACAAAGAAACGGACCGCCCCAACATTGCGGAAATACTGGTGGAGAAGCACCGCAACGGGCCCATCGGCAAAATAGAGCTCTACTTTGACGAGAAAAAGGCATCGTACCTCTCCATTGAAAAAGCGGATTTTGGCGCGCTGGAGGCGATGACCGCCGATGAGGGCGATGACGGTACGTTTTGACAATTAAAACCAATTTACGGGGCAACTACTGCAAATCTTCAGGCCATACTAAAGGATTCTGTTTGCCAGAAAACAACACCGCCGGCAAATGCCGGCGGTTGTAGAAATTCTTTCCTACAAAATTAACCCACTAGCCACCTTCTTTTAATGGCCCACGTTTCTATGTTCTTGTTAAGTTCTTCCAATCCCTTGCTCCTCTCCTCGGCCCCGCTATGAAAACTCTCCGGGAGAGGATACTTTTCGGTAAAGCACCCCCACCACAACTCGGACCCGACCCTGTAGCGTTGCGTCCGGACCAGTTCGTACAGCAAGACTCGTCTGTACGCCGGGTCATAGGTGTGTATCTTTTGGATAATCCAATAAATTGAGAGCTCGCGAATGTAGTAGCGCTTCGCGCTGACTTCCACTGCGGTTTCCCATGTCCGCACTGGGCGCAGAGCTGCATCCAGTCCCGCAATGGTGACGGGCCAATTCCGCGTATTGTCACGAGAGGAATCTTCCTCTTCGAGAACCCCGAGTGCGCGCGCGACCATGAAGAGCCACCGATATGCCGACGGCATTTGCACTGCGGCGCTGAGGCATGCGAGATGGCAGCACAGCCATCGCATTGCCTCGGGCAGAACGGGCTTCCAGCCGCAAGGTGCCGCCTCCGCGCTCGCCATACGGAGCATAACTCGGAACGCAGGCTGCGCGCGCCGAATAACGAAAGAAAAGTCTCCCCGCACCGAGGAAATCATCGCATCGTTGTACCGCAGGACCTCCTCTAGCGCCCCAACATCCCGCACGTAGGCACTTTGTCCTTCCTTTGGAAAAATCTCTGAAGCTCTCGCCGCAGGCGAGGTAATCCGCAACACTCTCGGCCAAGGATTTGAATGCAAGACGGGCTCTTCCCCTTTTTTGAGGCGCAGGGCGCCCAGGATAGTTCTGAATACTCCCGAAGAATCCGATGCCACTATCACGCGGAGAGCATCGGACTCCGTTCCCTGCGGTGGAATTACGTCTATCGTATAATGACCCCAATGACCCGCCCTTGCGGCATATACCGCATCGGCGTAAGAAATAGGGTAATTGTCACGGCTCCACACCGCGTCGGTGATAATGTCAGTCGGCGCCCTTCCACGTGGCTCCAGCAGAGGAACTGTGTTGGCCTGCTCCCAAGACAATGCGAGCGGGCATTTCAGTTCGTCTGCTCCGGGCACATACCACTGATGGGCGTTGCGCGCAGGAGATGGAAAGATAAGCAACTCGCGGTAACCCTTCAAGCCATTCTTCATCTTGCACCTCCTCTTCTCTGTCCTGCCGCCAGCATAACATATTTACTAAGCAAGTAAATCGCACAGAATGAGGAGGCCACGATTCATCGGCTCAAAGGAATAGCTTGCTTCTCCTCCGCGCGCCCACAGCGCACGGCTCTGTGCGCAATGTGCCACAAAAGCGCTGCGGCAACAGGGCACCGCCCCATGCACGGCGCGGCATAATTTGCTACGCTTATGCCATGCAAGATTTTGAAGCACTGGAGGAAAAAATGAGGGCACTGCCCGGCGTGGGGCCGCGGCAAGCGCGCCGCATGGTGTTTTTCCTCTTACGCCAGCGGCGCGAGTGGACGGAAGAGCTCACTACTTTGATACGCGCGCTGCGTACGCGTGTTGCAACCTGCGAGGATTGCCGGCGCTTTTTCCTCCCAAGCCGAGAGGGAGAGGCGCGCTGCCGTATCTGTGCCGACCCGCACCGCCCCGACCACACGCTCATCATCGTGGAGAAAGAGGTGGACTTGGAAAACATAGAGCGCAGCGGCGCAGTGGAGGGGAAATACTTTGTGTTGGGTGGCCTTTATGCCCCGCTCGCCAAAGAGCCGGCGCGGGCGCTGCGCCTTGCCCACCTAGACGCGCTCTTAGCACGGCGCGCGGCGCAACTGAAAGAGGTGATTATCGCGCTTGCCGTCAACCCCGATGGCGAAGAAACCCGCCGCTTTCTCGTGGAGCGCCTTGCGCCGCTTGCACAGCGCTACGGCTTTGCGCTCACCGCGCCTGCGCGCGGCCTCTCTACCGGATCCGAATTGGAGTACGCCGACCCCCAAACACTGCGCAGCGCATTTGCAGGGCGCGGCAGAACGACACCGTTGCCGCGCCGCGCGGAGCACGGCGCGGCGCCCCCCGAATAATTTGGCTCATAAAGGGCGCCGCGCACGCGAGAATGCGTCGTGCGCCGGCACCCCCCGTGCGCGACACTTTGCGCGTTTCCTCCCCCTCTTCCCCGCTATCACTCCGGCGCCGCCTCAAGGGTGGCGGTAAGCGTCAATTCTTTTCCGTCACGTATTACCGTGAGTGTGATGGTTTGCCCTATTTTTTTAGTGCGTATCACGGCGGCGAGGCTTTTTTCCTTCAAGGACACGCCGTCCACTGCGATAATGATGTCCCCTTCCTTTAGGCCCGCTTTGTCCGCAGGGGAACCCGGCAATATGGCGATATCCATTGGGGTTTTGCCGCGGGCGATGAGGGCACCGTACTCTACGGGAAGATCCTCTGCTTGGGCAACGCTCTTATTGACCATGGTGTAGCGCACCCCCAAGAATGGGTGCTTTATTTCCCCAAACTGCTGCACTGAGGCAACAATATCTTTCACCACATTGGCGGGTATGGCAAAGCCGACGTTTTCCGAACCCATGGCGACCGCCACGTTGACCCCGATAACCCTACCTCGAGAATCCAAGAGCGGTCCGCCGGAATTGCCGGGATTAATCGCCGCATCGGTTTGAATGACGTCATCCAAGAGCTCCGGCGCGCCACCCAGGCCCCCAGCCACAATGGAGCGCGACAATCCCGACACCACGCCGACAGAAACCGAATTGCGAAATTCCCCCAACGCATTGCCTATTGCAATCGCCGTTTGCCCCAGCTTCAGCGAATCCGAGTCGCCGAACGAGAGGAAGGGAAACGTGCGCCCCTTCGCATCTTCCACCTTGAGCACCGCAATATCCAACACGGAGTCTTTCGCGAGGATTTTGACCCCGTACTCTTCCCCGTCCTCGGTGAGGATGGTGAATTTGGCGCCCGGTATATCCACCACATGGCGATTAGTCACCACCAAGCCGTCGCTGCTCACAAAAAATCCGGAACCCGCGCCCACCTCTTTCTCTTCAGTGCCGTGAGGGCGCCGCCGAGGAATGCGAAACTTGAACTGGTCGCCAAAGAGCCCGCCAAACGGGTCGTACTCTTCATAAAACTGCTCAAACACCGGCACGTCCTGTGTCACGATTACTGAAACCACCGCGGGATTGGTGCGGTCTACAATAGAAACGATTTGCTCCTCGGTCGCTCCCAAAAAGCCCGCACCCGCTGCACCTCCCTCTTCTCCTGCCGCAGGGGCACCGGAAGGAAAGCGCTCATGCACATACTCGGATGCCAGAAAGCGCACCACCTCCCCGCGGTACGCATACAGCGCCGCACCTGCCGCACCCATTACCGCCATTACCATTAGAAACGATATGGCGAGCGCACGGAGCAATATTCGCTGCTCCCTTACCTCATGCCTGTGTGGTTCCTCCATACCTCACCTACAAAAATTTAGAATGAAATCTGGCACGGCGCTCTGCGCCGCCTGCACCAGCATTTTACTCCACCGTTACCGATTTCGCCAGATTGCGCGGGCGGTCCACGTCAAGGCCGCGCGCGCGGCCCATGTAGTAGGCGAACAGATGCAGGGGCACCACGCTCACCATGGGGCTTAGGTGCTCCGAAACAGCCGGCACCTCCACCACTGCATCGGCAATCTCGCGCACCACGGTATCCCCCTCGGTCACCACGGCAATAACCGGCCCTTCGCGCGCTTTTATCTCCTCAAGGGTGGAAACGTTTTTCTCGTACACGCTGTCTTGCAGCACTACTGCGATAGTGGGAAAATGCCGATCAATCATGGCGAGCGGTCCGTGCTTGAGCTCTCCCGCGGCATACCCCTCTGCGTGCACATAGGTTATTTCCTTGAGCTTGAGCGCACCCTCGTACGCCACCCCCACATTTCCCTTGCGTGCGAGAAACAGGAAATCGCGCGCGTCTTTCCACCGCGCCGCCAGCGCGCACACCTCTTCGCGGCGCGCGAGCACGGCGGCCACTTTTTCGGGGAGGGCGAGCATCTCGCGCGCCAGCACCTCTCCCTCCGCCTCACCCATCTCGCGCTGGCGCGCCAAAAAGAGCGCCAGCAAGGCAAGCACCTCCAGTTGGGAGAGGTACGCTTTGGTGGAGGCAACACTGATCTCCGGCCCGGCGTGGTTGTAAATACCCGCATCCGTTATGCGCGTAATGGACGAGCCCACCACGTTGACAATGCCGAGCGTGAGGAACCCTTTTCGCTTCGCTTCTTTTACCGACTCCAGCGTGTCGGCGGTCTCCCCTGATTGGGTAATGGCCAATACCGCGCTGTGCGGGCGGTGTACCATGCGGCGATAGCGGAATTCGGAAGCGGCCTCCACGTCCACGTGTATGTCGGTCAATTCTTCAATGAGGTATTTCCCGTAGAGGCCCGCGTAAAAAGCGGTGCCGCAGGCAACGATGGTGAGGTGCCGCAGCGCGCGCAGCTCATCCGCGAAGCGCTCAATGCCGCCCAGCACCGCGCGCCCCTCTTCGGGCACCAAGCGCCCCCGCACGGAATTTTTCAGCACCTCCGGACCTTCCATTATTTCTTTCAGCAAATAAGTCTCGTAGCCCTCTTTTTTCAAATCTTCCGGATCCCAGTCCAATGGAGACACTACCGGCGCGCGCGCTTGTTGGTCAAAAGTGAAGATGCGGTACTCGCGCGGCGTCAGCACCGCATACTCGCCGTCTTCCAGATACACTGCACTGCGGGTGTGCGGCAGGAGCGCAGTGGGGTCCGAAGAGACGAACATACCCTCCTCCCCTACCCCCACGGTTATTGGGCTCCCCCAGCGCGCCGCAAACAGCACGTCGGGGCAGCGCGCATCAATGACCGCAATGCCGTAGGCGCCGCGCACATGAGAGAGCGCGCGCGCGAGCGCTTCTCCCGTGAGGCAAGCATCGCCCGCTTCTTTTTCTATGAGATGCGCGATAACCTCGGTGTCGGTTTCCGATTCAAAGGTGTGCCCCTCTTCCTCCAAGCGCGCCTTGAGCGCCTTGTAATTTTCCACTATGCCGTTGTGCACCACCCACACATGGCCGTGTGCGCCACGGTGTGGGTGCGCGTTTTTGCGCGTGGGCTTGCCGTGGGTCGCCCACCGCATATGGCCGATGCCCGAGGTGCCAGTGAGGTCATCCGGCAGCTCATTTATCAGGTTATGCACCGCCCCCACCTCTTTAAAGGCGCCGGCGCCGGGTATGAAAATGCCCGCGGAATCATACCCGCGGTACTCCAGCGCCCGCAGGCCCTCCAAAAGAATGGGGAGCACTTGCGTGCGCCCGGTATAGCCAAAAATGCCGCACATAACGAATACCCGAAAGTATACCACCGTCCCGCCCTGCGGGAAGCGGCGCTTTTCTCCGCAGTTGCTTTCTAGTACTCCGCGCGGCGCAAAAAGTAACTGCCAAAGGCAAGGGGCGCCGCAGCGCGCCCTACTCAGGCGCGCACCCCTCCCGCCTGTGTATGCGAGAGGGGGTGCTGCAACTATCGTTCAATAAAAACAAGCAGCAAGCGCCGCGGCTGCGCACCGCATTGGGTGCAGCCGCGGCGTTTGTAGGTAGCGGCATTCCCCGCCTACGCCTTAACTGCTGCCACTTTTACCTTGTGGTAGGGCTGGCGGTGGCCTATCTTGCGCGAGCGGTTACTCTTTGCTTTGAATTTTCGGATGTAGAGCTTTTTTCCCTTCCCCGCCTCGGTGAGCTCTGCCTCCACCGTAACCCCGGCAAGATACGGATCCCCTACGCGCAGCTCTTTGCCATCGTCCCACAGGAGCACTTTGTCAAACACCACCTTCTCTCCCACGGAAGCCACTCCCGCGAGCTTTTCAATGGTGATTTCCTGCCCCTCCGCGACCCGATACTGCTTGCCGCCGGTTTCAATTATCGCAAATGCCATAGTGGGGGGATTATACAGAAAAAACGCCGAGAGCGCAATCCTAGGGAGCCGAGAGTGCGGCGCAGCGGTTATTCCTCCCCGCGGCGTGGCTTGTCTAGCGAAAGCGGCGCGATGCGCTTTTCCTCGCCCGTTATCTTTACCACGTCTTTGTCTATCTTACCCAGCTCTTTGTGGGCGGCGTTGTAGGCGTTCACCGTGGTGGAAAGCGCATTGCCTAGTTTTTGCATGTAGGTGTCATACGCCCCCAGATGCCGCCCCAAATCGCTGACGCGCTTCATTATTTCCTGCGCCTGCTCCTCTATTTGCAGGGCGCGCAGGCCCTGCAGGACCGTTTGGAGGTAGGCGAGGAACGACGTGGGCGAGGTGAGCAGTACGCGGTACTCGCCGGCGGCGCGCTCCAACAATGACTCGTCCGCGCCGATTTTATTCACCAGCAAATCGTAGTAAATCGCCTCGTGCGGGATAAACATGAATGCAAACTCCATGGTGCCTTCTTTGGGGCGGATGTACTTGCTGGTTTCCTTTATGCGCTGCTTTAAGTCGTTGACAAACGCCTTTTCCCATTTTACGCGCAGTGCGGGGTCCCGCGCCTCCTGCATGCGGTTGTAGTTTTCCAGAGAAAATTTCGCGTCTATCGGCACAATCTTGTCCTTGATGAAGATGGCGGCATCCACCACTTCCCCGTCGGCAAAGCGGTACTGCATCGTGTAGCTCTCGGGCGGCAGGGTGTTTTGCAGCACCGACTCCAAAAAATACTCCCCCAACACGCCGCGCTGCTTGGGATTTTTCAAGATATCCTGCAGGTGCTGCAGTTGGTCGGCAAAGGAGATGACCTGCTTGTTCGTCTCGTCCAATTTGGTAAGGCCCTGGGTCACCTCGCGCACCACGCGCAGCGACTCGGAAAGCTGGCGCTTCATGGAGTCGTGGAGCTGGCGCGACGACTCGGTGATGGCGCTCGTGGATTCGCTCAGGCGCGCATCCAGCACGCGCGCATTTTCCTGCAGGCGCTCATGCACCGCGCGCGTAAGCTCTTGCATTTGCTGCTGCAGCAGGAGGAGCGGCGCATCGGGCGCGGCATCGCCTCTCCCGCGGCGCAGCAGCAGCCACCACGCGAGCGCATTGCCCAGCGCAAAGAGCGCCGCAAACACCAGTAGCAAAACAAGAGTTTCCATAGCGGCTATTCTACCAGACCGGGGCGTTTCCGGTACCGCCGCACAAACAACAGGTACTTGGCGATTTCTATGGTGGCAAGGTTGAAGAGCCCTACCCCCGCCAGTATGGCAAGGTCAAAAGAGGTGAGCGGCGTGAGCGACAACAGGGTGCGCAGCGCGGGCAGCGACACCGCCGCCACCAGCAAGCTTATGCTCACCAAGAGCGCCCCCAAAAGGTAGCGATTGTCAAAAGGATTGATGCGCCACAGCGGCGTATCCAGCGATTTGAGGGAAAAGGAGAAAAAAATGACCCCCAGCGAGAGCGCCACGAACATCATGGTGCGTATCTCACCGAGCGGCAGCGAGAGTGCACGCAGAGAAAAGTAGAGCGCGACCAGAAAAACGCCGGTAACCGTACTCACCGCCAAAATGAGCGTCCTGAGTTCCGGGGTAATCATCCGCTGAGACGACGATGAGCGCGGATCACGCTGCATAGCGTGGGGATCTTTTTTCTCAAACGCGAACGCAAAA
Organism: Patescibacteria group bacterium; assembly: GCA_015491245.1. Lineage (GTDB taxonomy): Bacteria > Patescibacteriota > Minisyncoccia > Phycocordibacterales > UBA12088 > WFWH01. The sequence goes on from WFWH01000021.1 coordinate 38,644, forward strand.
CTCATAAACCCCTCCTGCACGATATTCGCCCACAGAATTTGCGAGGGCAACAGGGGCAACGGCACGCCCACCATTAGCGCCGCGGCAATAACAAACACTTCACTGAAGCTGGTAGAGAGCAAATACGCGATAATCTTTCGCAAGTTGTCAATAATGCGCCGCCCCTCTTCAATGGCCGCCGTAATGATGGTAAAGCTGTCGTTGAGCAGCACCAAGTCGGACGCCTCTTTCGCCACCTCGGTACCCGAACCCACCGCGACCCCGATGGATGCGGCGCGCAGTGCGGGCGCATCGTTCACCCCGTCGCCCGTCATTGCCACCGCCTCGCCGCGCGCACGCAACACTTCAACCATGCGCAGCTTTTGCCGCGGCGTGGCGCGTGCAATGACCGCCACCTGCCGCAGCAAGAGCTCGTAGAGCGCGTCGTCATCATAGCGGGCGAGCTCTTCTCCTCTGACGGCGATGTTAGCACCCGCAAGGATGCCCACGCGGCGCGCCACCGCGCGCGCGGTTTCAATGTTGTCGCCCGTCACCATAATGACGCGCGCGCCCGCTTCCTGCACCTCGCGTATGGAATCGGCGACATCTTCACGCAGAGGATCCTGCAGGGCGATAAACCCCGCAAATACGAGGTCACGCGGTATTTCCTCTTTATCATCCGGAAACGCGTGCCACGCCACCTCACGGTAGCCGACACCGATGAGGCGCAAGCCGTCGCGGCTGCGCGCGTCACATTGCGCGAGGAACGCTGCGCGCACCTCGGGTGCCATCTTCATTTTTCTTCCGTCGCGGTAAAAGTGCGTAGCGCCCTCCAGCAAAAGTTCGGGCGCGCCGGCCACGAACAGCCGCCGCTCATGCTTTCCCGCACGCGCGTACAGCGCCGCGGCAAAGCGCTGCGCGGAAGAAAACGGCAGGTAATCCAGCCGCGTCCACACTTCCGAAAGGTGTGCCTTGGAAATGCCCGCTTCCAAACCAGCAAGCACCACCGCCTTCTCCACGGGGCGGCCGTGGACAGTGAGCTTGCGCGGCGCATCTTCCTGTTCCTCCACAAACGCATCCGCCACCATAACGGCGCACTCCAGCGCAAACCGGTCGTCGCGTGTCCAATCGTCAGCGGATTCGTCCCGCGTTCCCAGCGAGCTCTCGGTATGGATTTCCTTCACGCGCATCTTGGCTTGGGTGAGCGTACCGGTTTTGTCGGTGAGGATGATGGTGGTGGAGCCGAGCGTTTCCGCCGCAAGTAAATTGCGCACCAAGCCGCCGCGCTTGAGTATCTCCTCCATGCCTATCGCCAGCACCACGGTAACCGCGGCGGGCAGCCCCGAGGGTATGGCGGCGACCGCAATGGCAACCCCGATGAGCAGCATTTCCTCCAGCGGCTCACCCCGCACCACCCCCAAGGCAAAAATGCCGGCGGCGATCGCCGCAATCCCATACGCGAGGAAATGCGCCAGTCCTTGCAGTTTCCGCTGCAGGGGCGTGGCGCCCTCCTCCACACTTCCCAACGCGGCGGCGATTGTGCCCACTTCGGTGGCATCGCCGCACGCAACCACCACGCCTTTGCCGCTCCCCTCGGTCACCAGCGTGCCCATATACAGCATGTTAGTGCGCTCGGCAAGCGGCGTGTCCGTGGGGAGCACGCCCGGCTCTTTCCGCACCGCGAGCCACTCGCCAGTGAGCGCCGCCTCGTTCACCCGCAGCTCTTTCGCCTCAATGAGCCGCACGTCGGCCGGCACCTTCCATCCCGCCTCCAGCAAAACAATGTCACCGGTCACCAAATCTTCGGCGGGAATGTTATGCTTTTTTCCGCCGCGCAAGGCAATGGCGCGCGTGTGTTGCGATGCGCGCAATTTTTCAAATGCTCTGGACGCGCGCTCCTCCTGCAGCACCCCCACGATGACATTGATGAGCAATGCGACCGCAATCACAATGGCGTCCAAGTATTCCCCCAACACCACGGTGAACGCGCCCGCAATCAGGAGCACATATACGAGCGGGCTTTTGAACTGCGCAAGAATTTTTTCGTATAGGGGACGGCGCTCTTCTTCGGCAATGCGGTTGGGGCCCTGTGCCGCCTGCCGCCGCGCCGCCTCTTCTTCCAAGAGGCCCTTGTGCGGGTTGGTTTCCAAATGCTCCCACACTTCCTCTAGGGAGAGCTGATGCCAAGGTACGCTCATGGGGCTATTGAAAAAAAGGTGCGGCTGTGGTTTTCTGTGAGTAACCGCCACTATCATTGTACCCTTCCCTATGCTCATCAACCAAATAAAAGAGGATATGCAAAAGGCGCTGCGTGAGAAAGACGCATTGCGCCTCACCACGCTGCGCGGCCTCATCGCCGCCTGCGCGTACGAATTGACGGCAACGGGCCGCACGCCGCAAGACACGCTTTCCGATGAAGAGGTGCACGCCGTTATCCGCCGTGAGGTAAAGCGCCGCCACGAAGCGACCACCCAGTATGAAAAGGGAGGGCGCCCCGAATTGGCGCAAAAAGAGCGCGACGAGGCTGCGGTGCTCTCCTCGTACCTTCCCGCTGCGCTGCCGCGCGAGGAAATAGAAAAGGCGGCACGGGAGAAAATGGCATCCCTCGACATTACCGACAAAAAAGACATGGGGCGCCTCATGGGCGCGCTGATGCAAGAACTGAAACCGCGCGGCGCCGACGGCGCCACGGTGAAAGAAGTGGTGGAGCGACTTCTCTCGTGAGGCTGCAGAATGCCGCTTTTTCTGTTTTCGCGTTATGGAAAAAACTGGCTCCGAACCCACGCCCGCAACCCCCGACTCCCCCACACGCGGCAGCAGCGCCGCAGAACATGGGGCACAAAAAGAAGCAACCCCGAAAGTGCACTTTGCCTTTACGTATCCCTCTTCCGTCGGCAATGTGCAGGTCGCGGTGCGCGCATGGCGCACGCAAGAGGGTGGCACCGCCCTTCACATACTCAGCATGGAGTTCTGCGACCGCCCCGGCGGAGAGGCACTCTCGGATGGCGAGAGGAACCGGATCAGGCAAGCGGCGCAAGAGAGAGCAGAGGCGCACCTCTGCGCGGCTGAAGCAGAACAGGAGCGCCGCCTTGAAGAGGCGCGTGAAAATGAACGATGTCGGGGTGACTATGACGCAGACGATGAGGTACCTCCCGATCATCGCGGCGGGGATAATGACGGTTTCCCTCTGCGCGAGGAATAATTGCAAAAGGCGTCTTGTACGCTCTTAACTCTTAACCAAGAGGCTCTTGGAAAGAGGGGAGCAACGCGGCTAATTCTGCCCCGCTTTTCTCCTGGATCATTTTGCGCGGCAAGGGGCGTTAGGGCGCTCCCAAAAAGAGCGCTGCACCACAAACCGATACGGCTTTTCCCGCCACTCTTGCGCATAGGCAATGCCGATGCGTGGCGTGCGCGCAACGGCGCGGACGGGAATGCGGATGCCGCGATCTTCCACCCACAAGCCGCGTGAGGGTACCGCGGGAAGCGCATTGAAAGCGCGCCCCACGCAAAGGCGCCGCGTCACGCGGCCGGGACCCTCCACCCACTCCCCTGCGCACGCGACCCCGCGAATGAGCACCGCCGCGGGATACCCCTCCCTTCCCGTCACCACATTCAGCATCTCGTGCATGCCGTAGCAGAGGTACACATACCAGTGCCCCGCGGGACCGAACATCACTTCCGTGCGCCGCGTCCTGCCTTTGTACGCGTGGCACGCCTTGTCGTGCGGTCCTGTGTACGCTTCCACTTCGGTGATAATGCCCTCCAGGCGCGCTTTGCCGCGCGTGCGCACCAGCACTTTTCCCAAAAGATCACGCGCCACCTGAAGCGCCGGCCGCGCAAACCACTGCGGCGGCAAGGGGCGCCCTTGCCGAAAAGAAGCGGCCGGTGCCTCTGCTGCAGAATGGTTTTTCTCACTCATGATTCTTCTCCTTTTCCGCGGGAGCGCCCGAGGCGCAGGCACAGCGCAGCGCGCACCCCTCTCCCGCCTCTGCCGCCTCCATACGCAAGGCGCCTTCCACCCGATAGGGGCCCACCCTGGTGCGGCGCAGCGCGGCAAGGGTGGCGGGAACTCCCACGCGCCTCCCCCACTCCTCGGCAAGTGCGCGAATGTACGTGCCGCTCCCCACCTCCCACTCCACCTCGGCATGTACGCGCAGGCCGCCCTCTTCTCTACGGAATGAGATAAGCCGCGCGCGGCGCACCTCCATGGGCCTCACAGGTACCTCTACCGCCTCGCCGCGCCGCGCGCGGCGGTAGAGCGGCACGCCGCCGCGCTTTACTGCGCTGTAGCGCGGCACCGGAAGAGGTAAGACTCCGGTAAGAGACGCGAGCGCCCGCTGCGCTTCTTCTTCGCTAAGCGAGAGTGGGGTATCCACCTCCTCAACCACACGCCCCTCCAAATCACCCGTGTCACGCCGCTCTCCAAATCGCACGGTGGCGCGGTAGGTTTTGGGCATGCCGATAATTTCCTTTAGGCGCTTGGTCCCCTCCCCCACCCCCACCACGAGAAGGCCGGTCGCGCGCGGATCCAGCGTGCCCGCGTGCCCCATTTTGCGCACTCCGCATACTTTGCGCAATACGCGAATCACATCAAATGAGGTCATACCGGCAGGCTTGTCCACCAAAAGCAACGCGGGATACGTATGGTGTTTGTTGCCTTTCTCCATATCTGCAAAAGAGGCGTACGCCCTTAAGAGAGTGTGGTGAGAAGCGCATCCCATGACGCTACGCGCTCCCACTCCGTATCGGCATTTTGATAAAGGGAAAAGCGGTCAAAAAGTACCTTGCGCACCGGGCGCGGGAGGTGCCGCAGCACTTCAGGAGAATCATCCACAAACACCCGCACGCCCAGCGCGTGCGCCACCGCCGATTTTTCCTCATCGCGGTGCACGAAATGAACGCGGTCCGGAGGAAAAAACGGCAAGTGGCGGCGCACCCACGCGCGCGCGTGCGGCGCCCCGTGCGCCCGCCGAGAGATGATGACAGCGGGCAGGCGCGCGGTAAGGGCGCGCAGCGCCGCTACCGCGCCGGGCAAAGGGGGCGCATGCCGCGAGAGCGGCCCGTAGAGCGCGCGCTTGAATGCACGGACGGTCTCGGGCGCAAGGGACACATCGCGCATGTGGTACAGCACCGCGTCTGAAAGGTGCGCCAATCCGAAGCGTGCGGCAAGCAAGCGCCGCTGCGGCAGATGATCCACGATGGTGTCGTCCAAGTCAAACGCGAGCGGAAATTGCCTTTCCATGATGGTGCAGTAGCAAGATGTCGTGTACCGTGCGGCGCACTCGACGCGCCGCACTTCCCTTTAAAGGCCGATAAGCTTTAAGAGGAAAAAGGCGTAGAGGATGAGGAACATAATGCCCTCCCAGCGGTACAAGCGCCGTGCCATGCCGATAACCAGCAGCACGAGCGAGGCAACGCCCAAAATGGGAAGCCCGATGCGCAGGGTCGCTTCATCCAGCGCAATGCCGCCCAAGAGCGCGGGCAAACCGACCGCAAGCAAAATGTTAAACGCATTGGAACCGAAAATATTCCCGAGCGCCACTTCAAAATTGTTTTTCTTCAGCGCACGCACAGATACCGACAGCTCCGGCAGTGAGGTGCCGAGCGCCAGCGCGCTGATGGAAAGCACACCCGGCGGCACTTTGAGTGCTTCGGCGAGCCCTATAAGCGCCTCCACGACAAATTTGGCGCCGCCCAAAAGTCCGGCAAGGCCCAACACGGCAAAAAACACCACCGAGCCCGGTGGAAAAAATTTCATCGCCTTGCGCTCGGCGCGTATCTCTGCCCTTTTCTCCGCTACCACCACATCCATGCCGTTTTTCGCGGAAAAGAGGTAAAAGAGGTAGACCGCATACGTCGCCGTGAGCAGCAGGGCCTCAATCAGGCCAACCTTGCCGTCCCACGCCACCCCCATAAAAAGCGCGGTGGAGAGCACAAAAAACGGCAGTTCGGCGTCCAGCAGGTCTTTGTCAATGCGGATGCGGTTGCCGATGAGGGCGACAATGCCGCCCACCAGCAGGATATTGGCGATGTTGGATCCCACTGCGCCCGCAGCCACCACTTCTGGCACGCCGCGCAACACAGCGACTATGGACGAGGTAAGCTCCGGCAGCGAGGTGCCCACACCCACAATGAGCACGCCAATCACAAACGCCGGCATTTTGAAAAAAAGCCCGAGGCGCTCGGCATTTTCCAAAAACACATCTGTCCCTTTGATCATGAGGTAGAGGGAAAACAGGAAAATCCCCGCCCATATGAAAAGCTCCCACATGCGCGGTATTGTACCACATGACCCCTTCCCTTCCGCAGATATTGCACGTCATTTTGGAAAATGTGCTATGTTGCGTGCCAGAAGATGAGCGGTGGCAGAAAGGAGAAAATGAGATGGAAGAACTTACCCCGCGGGTATTCCGCGAAAGGACCGGAATAGATCTAGGCACAACGATTGACCTTGCCCGTATAGATAGAATAGTGGCGCCACGCGCACTCACAAAGGTCGAGGTAATGCTTCGTATGAGCAGGCAATACCTTCGCAGAATGCTAGATGGCGTAACGCTGGAAGGCGCCAATGCGCACCCCTATAGGGGATTGCAATTTTCGGTAGAGACAGTGGGGGGAGGTGGCCTTAAAAGGGCGCAGACGTTTGTGGAGGAGCAAAAACTGCTCTCGCTCGTTCGCGCTTTCGGCACCCTCTCCAGCGAATTTTGCGGAGAGAGCGGCTTTGCCGCACTGGCGCCCTATATTCTGCTGGGAAGAGATGGAGCGGGGCGTTTCTGTCTTGCCCACTATCTTCCACCCATCGTGGAAGAGCACCACACCGCGGGGCGCGTGCTCTTGGACGGGACTCATCGTGCGTCGTTGGTTGTCGCGGTGGGGAACGGGATGACGGCGCTCGTAATAAAAAACGTCACCGTTCCATTTCCCGTCACCCCAGTTGCAGCCGATGAGGTTCGACTGGTCGCCACAAAACCAACAAAAAGAGCAGAGCGTTTTAAGAACTTAAATCCCTGTTTTTTCCGTGACCTCAAA
>WFWH01000022.1 GCA_015491245.1 Patescibacteria group bacterium
CTCGCCGCCCCCTTCCGCTCCGCCGCTTCCCTCTTGGTGGGCACGCACGTGAAAGAAGGGGGCGAACGTGCCTGCAATAATGAGTGTTACGCCGGAAATTATTTTTTTACGCATGATACCGTTCCTGATTACCACTGCGCCGATAAAAGGCATCCCACAGTATGACCGCGGCAATCAACAGCCCCAGCACCACCCACGGCGCTACTCCGCCCGTACCGGGAGGAATACTGAGCGAGGATTCTATGGCAGAAGATTCCGCGATTTTCGGGAAAACGCCCTCCAGAAAGCGATTCCACGATTGGTGGATCAGCGAATCCTCAAACCACGCCATACCAAACACGCCATAGTTAAAGATAAACGCCCCCAAGCCCACTAGTGCCCACGCAACCCAGCGCTTCACTTTGTCTTGGTATGAGCTGAGCTTGCTCATGGCATTAATGCCCGCCACCGCCAACACCACCAAAAACAAGAGCGGCACCATCCTCCCCAAACCATGCAGCGCGCCCAAAGAAGCGCCCACGACGGGGTCACCCAAGGCCGCCACATAGCCGAAGAGAATATAAAACGCGGGATTGGGGCACCCCACGCCCGCATTACCCAAGAAGAACCCCAAAAAGAAACTGCGGAGATAGTCGTTTTTGCCCTGGAGCGCGCGCGGCAGTATGGTTTGTTTGAAGGGCAATGTAAACCGCACCAGCCCCAACTCGGAAATTCCGAAAAAGAGCGCCGCCACCCCGCCCAGAAGCAACATCCATCCGATGACCTTGTAGAGCGCTACAAAGCCGCCCAGCCACCCGAGCGCAATGCCGTAGAGGGTAAATGTGAGGATGAGTCCCGTCCCGAAGAGTAGCGCCATGGCAAGACCTTTGCCCGCTCTGCGCGACAGCGCCAACGGCACGATGATAAACACCAGCGGAAAGGTGCACGGCAGGAAAATCATGGAAAGCCCCGCGAGGAAAGCGAGCGAATATCCCGGAATGTAAGCGGGGGAGGTCCACAGGCTGAAGAGCCCGATGCTCATGACGGACAAAAGGACGAACGCCGCCGATATGAGAGTGATTTTAAATGCGGTACTTTTCATGCCGTGCGCCGTGTGCTATACGCCGCATCCCGCCGCGCCACCCGCAGGTGCTTGCGCCGCAGCATCGTTATTTTTGAGCCAGTTGCGCACCCTGCTCCACCCGCTGGCGGTGGAGAAATTCTTGCCCATGACGACACGCGGATCCACCTCATTCCACGCAAGGCCTTCGCGCACTTGAAAGTAACGCGCCAAGTCCAAATATTGCTGGGGGAACCAGTAGGCATTCGCACGCTTCAGTGCCGCAAACATATCATCGGCGGAAGCGCCCGCGGCCGCCATCAACTCCGCCATGCCCAGCGCCGCCATCCCGTGGTTGCAGTCGGCAAACGCAGTGGAATTATTGCAGCAGGGGCGGTAGGAATTGTAGGCAAATTCTTCCAGCTCCTTTTGCTGTGCCGAAGTGAGCGGCGCGAGCGCCAACGTGGAGTAGTAGTCGGTCGCTCTGGTTTTGGAAAGCGTCCATCCGCCGGTGGAGGCAAATGCACCTACGCCTGCCAAGCCGCGGTATTGGGCAAGAGGCCCTTTTTTCAAAATGCGATTGTCGTTGGCGAGCCCGAACGCCCAAAACAAATTGAGCAAGAAGTACGCATTGTCGCGCGACATGACTATCTCCTCATTGGATCCCTTGGTCAGTATGTCCAACTGCCGCTGCGTCAGGGGGCGCCCCGCGCGCTCGTACACCTGCACGAATTTGTCCAAATCAATCACTCCCGCCTCTATGAGCTTGGGGCCCATATCGCCGTAGGTAATGCCCAGCGCATACCCTTCCTCCGGCAACACTTGGGACACCAAATCCTCCTGCGAACCTTGAGGCGCGGATTGCGCTCCTTTGGCGGGAATAGACTGCGCATCAGCCTGAAAAGTAAACTTGATATTGAGCGCCGTAGCGGCAATCGGAAGGGCAAACACCGCCACCGCCGCCAACGCGACCGCCCAGTGGAGCGCATACTTGCGCCAGCCGGTTTTCTCCAGCGCACACACCTTCTGGCGCTGCCGGTACACCCCCTCAACCCCGGCGTATACCGCCCATCCGAGGAAAAACAGCGCGAGCGCTTTAAGCTCCAATCCCTGAAAAGGAAACGCCACTAGCCCGCCTCCAATACCCAGCGCGGAAACAAGCCATGCGCCGCACACCGGACACCCGGTGGAAATGGCCCCCAATACCGATCCGGCGGCGCTTTGCCCGCCCGCAGCGGCGCCGCCCTCTGCACCCGGGCGCTTTTGGTAGAGCAAAAGCCCAAGCGCAAGCCCGAACAGCACGGCGATCAGCAGTGTCGTCATCACGGAAGCAGCATTGTAAAACGCAGTATTGGAGGCGAAAAATACCTCCAATGTGGTGGTCTGCAGCAGGATGAAGAAATACACCAAGAGCAAATTCAGTGCCGCGCTTGCCGCAAACAACGCATACACCGGCTCGGTGAATGCGGCAGCAAACGCAATCTTCATCTTTTTCAAGAAGGGAACGGGAGGCATAGCGATAGCGCTTACATTTCTGCTGAACTAACACCGCACATGCTATACCCCCTGTGGGTATGCTGTCAAGCGGCACCTGCGATACCCTTGTGGATTGCGCGAAAAGGGTGAGGCACATTGTCCCCCAACACACTGCACCCCATGATGCCGCAGGGCAAATGGTGCGGCACTTCCATTGGACGCACCCAACACCGGCGCTTTGGGAGCGCCGGTGTGTGTAGCTTCTGTGCCTGCTATACCCCCACTGCCTTTTTCTCGCGCGCTTTTTTGCTTTTAGTGCCGCCGGAAGAAGCACTGCCCGCGCGGCGGCGGCCCTTGCGCACCTCAAACGTAAACTCTTTCTTTCCCTCTTTGTCTTCCTTGAGGCCCACCTTGACGCTGCCGCCCTCCATCACCCCCTTGCGTACCATGAATTGCGCCACCGGCGTCAAAATGCGCGATTGGATAAGGCGCTTGAGCGGACGCGCCCCGTACTGGGGGTTGTAGCCCTCTTGCGCGAGGTAGGAGAGCACCTCGTCCGAAACAGAGAGGGTGATTTCTTTTTGCTTCAGGCGCTCCACCACCAGCTTCACCTGCATCGCCACGATGTCGCGCACCACCGCGGGCGACAGGATATTGAACATGATGATCTCGTCCAGGCGGTTGAGGAACTCGGGGCGGAAATATTCTTTCAGGGAATCCATCACCTTGCTTTTGGTTTTTTCATACCGCGCCTCATCCGCGCCGGAATTATCGGGGGCGAACCCGAGGTGGCTCATGCGGTCTATGTGCTCCGCGCCGATATTGGAGGTGAGAATGATAATGGTGTTCTTAAAGTTCACCTTGCGGCCCTTGGAATCGGTGAGGTGGCCGCTGTCCAGCACCTGCAGAAGGACATTAAACACCTCCGGGTGCGCTTTCTCTATCTCGTCAAAGAGCACGACCGAGTACGGGCGGTGGCGCACCTGCTCGGTGAGCGCACCCCCCTCCTCATAGCCCACGTAGCCGGCGGGCGCGCCGATAATTTTGGAAACGGAGTGCCGTTCCATGAATTCGCTCATATCCACGCGAATAATGGATTGCTCGTCGTCAAACATGAATTCGGCAAGCGCTTTGGAGAGTTCGGTCTTCCCTACCCCCGTGGGCCCCAGGAACAGGAATGAGCCAATGGGGCGGTTGGGGTCGGAAATGCCCACACGCGAGCGCTTGACGGCATCGGCCACCTTCGCGACCGCTTCGTCCTGCCCCACCACGCGCTTCTTGAGCTCCTCCTCCATCCGTGCGAGCTTCTCCGCCTCCTCCTCCAGCATGCGCGCCACGGGAATGCCCGTCCAGCGCGAGACCACGTCGGCCACGTCAGCCTCGGTAACCTCCTCCTTCAGAATGCGCCGCGAGCGCTGGAGCTTTTTCAAGCGCTTGGTCTTTTGCTCCAGCTCGCGCTCGAGGGAAGGTATGCGGTCGTAGCGAATCTCCGCCGCGCGCATGAGATCCGCCTCTGCCTCCGCCGCTTCCGCATCTATGCGCGACTGCTCCAACTCCGTCTTCACCTGCTTGATGGCATCCAGCGTCTCTTTCTCATTGGTCCACTTCATTTCCAGCTCCGCCGTCTGCTCCTTGAGATCGGCTATCTCGCGCTCAATTTCCTTGATGCGCGCCTTCACATCTTTCTGCGGTTTTCCTGAAGTGGCCTCCATGTCTTTTTTGAGCGCCTCGCGCTCTATCTCCAGGCGCATCACCCTGCGGTGCGTCTCTTCCAAGATGGGCGGCTTGTTTTCCAGAGAAATGCGCAGGGCGGAGGCCGCTTCATCAATGAGGTCTATCGCCTTGTCGGGGAGAAAGCGGTCCGTGAGGTAGCGGCTGGAGAAATTCACCGCCGCAACAATGGCGTCATCGGTAATGCGCACGCCGTGGAAAAGCTCGTACTTCTCGCGCAAGCCGCGCAGTATCGCAATGGCATCCTCGGGAGAGGGCTCATTGACGTACACAGGCTGGAAGCGCCGCGTGAGCGCGGGGTCGCGCTCAATGTACTTCTGGTACTCCTTCAGCGTGGTGGCGCCAATGACGCGCAGCTCGCCGCGCGCGAGCGCCGGCTTGAGCATGTTGGAGGCGTCCATCGCGCCCTCAGCCGCCCCCGCGCCCACCAGCGTGTGTATCTCATCAATAAACAGCACCACCTTCCCTTCCGCGCGCTCAATTTCTTTGAGAATGCTCTTCAGGCGCTCCTCAAACTCGCCGCGGTACTTGGTGCCCGCAATCAAGAGCCCGAGGTCCAGCATCAACAGCTCCTTGCCGCGCAGCGACTCCGGCACATCACCCATTGCCATGCGCTGCGCGAGACCCTCTGCAATTGCCGTCTTTCCGACACCTGCTTCACCGATAAACATGGGATTGTTTTTGGTGCGGCGCGAGATGATTTGTATCGCGCGGTTGATCTCCATGTCGCGCCCGATGACAGGGTCCAACTTGTTCTCCTGCGCGAGCTTGGTCATGTTGCGCGTATACTTGGCGAGAATGCGCGCTTTTTTGGGCTGCTGGGGATCGCGTATGCCGCTCTCTTTCATTTCCCGCAACACATGCAGCACGCGGTTGCGCTCCAGCTGGAAGCGGTTAATGATATCGCGCGCCGGGCCGGGATTTTCC
>WFWH01000023.1 GCA_015491245.1 Patescibacteria group bacterium
GAGTGGCGAGGAGTGTGGTGCGCATGGTGCGCAGGTCTATCTCCCATAGAAAGTCATTAAATGAGGTCACCCCTTGGTACCAATTGTCCGGCTCGCCGCGGTCAGGGAAAATTCCCGGCACCGCGCAGTAGATAACTGCCGCTTGCGTGCGCGCCCACACACACTTGTCGGGAATGAGCACCAGCGGCACCACACGCGGCGCGCTCCCGTCGGGGTTGGCGGCAAAGGTGGTGTAGCCGCCCTCTCCTTTGGTGGTGAAAAATATGAGCGAACCGTCGGGGGCGCTGCCGGAGAGGAGTGCGGTTTTTTCAAACAGCACGGGGCGCACCGCACCGGAGGTGGGGTCTAGTATAAATGCGTACCCCTTGGACTCTTCCGAGGGGAGGGTGGTGAGCGTAAGGGTGCGCGCGCCTTCCCAGCGCGGCAGCAGCCCGCGCAGGGGGGAGGAGAACACGGTGCGCACCGTACCGTCCGCTGCCGCTACCTTCCCCACCGCGCCGTCGCGCTCCGGCACCAAATAAAAGATTTCTTGAGAGGAAGGTGCGGGGGTGAGGAACGAAATACCCTCTTCCAGGAAACTGCCTTCCAGTGCAAAGGGAATCGCGCCACTGCTCTCCCCCTCCCCCTCCGCCGCGGGTGGCGCCGCATCCTCGCCGCGCGCGGGCACCGCCACAATGCGCGCCAGGTAGGTGAATACTTGGCTCAGAGAGCTGTCAAGGTAGCGGAGCACGAGCGTATCGGGGTCGGCGGGCAGCCAGAACGCCTCTTGTATGCGCGGCACAGTGGTGTTGGAGATTTTTTTCGGAACCCGCTCCAGCACATCCTCTTCAAACACGTGCCCCGTATTCTTCTCAAGGTAGCGGATGAACCACCGCTTCTCACCCTCTTGCTCGCGCACGCCCACGTAGCTTGCCGCCGCGGGACCTGCGCTCACCCGCCACAGCTTGGGGAGCAAGAGAGGTGAGGTGGTGGGTGCGCCGGCGCCGCCCGCCGCTTGGCCGGCGGGTGTTTGGGGCGCGGGTGCGATGCTGCCGGTGTCGCCGAAGGAAATTTCCTGCGGCGCTGCACCCTCCCCTGCCTGCGGCGCGTTCGGCAGCGCCGCACCCCTCAGGTACCACCACAGCACCGCGAGCAGGGCGGAGCCCACCAGTATCCCTATCCCTATGTACCAGAGCGCTCGTTTGTGTTGCATAGGCGGTTGCGATGGTGTGGTGCGGTAGCTTCAGGGTGAAGGCGGCGCGGCGCCGGCAAGCCACTAAAACGAAACCAAAAACTTTCCTCCCGTGCGCTGAAGCAGAAACTGTGCCGAGGAAACGGTGGTGTCCACCACTGCGCGGCCGCTGCCGGAGGGTTTTTGCAGGGTGATGCTGCCGCGCGCTGCGAAGGGCCTGCCGTCTATGCGCCACTCGTAGGAGAGCGCGGGCGCGTCGCGGTCGGCTACGGAAAAGAAGTACGGCTCGGCAACAAAGGTCGTCTCTTCCTCACGCAGGGCCGCGCGCGTGAGCGCGCGGGCATACGCGATCCCCCCCAGGGGCAAAAAGCGGTAAAAGCGGACGCGTGGCTGGGTAAAGGTAAGGGTGAGTGTGGCAGTACCCGTGTAGCGCCCGTCGGCGCTCGCCACCTCCACTGAAATTTGCTCCGGAAGGCCGAAAAGGTTGTTGCGGCGGAGTTCCAGTACCTGCCGCCCCTCCCCTGATTGCCGCACCAGCGTTTGCGTGCCCCGCTTCCACGTGTAGGTGAGGGTGGCGGGATCAATCATGGCGCCGTTTTGGCCCACAAAATAAGGGAGCGCCACCAAGCGCACGGACGCCTCGGGAGAGGCGAGCGCCTTGCCGCGGTAAAATGGCGGGGTGTAGGTGTCCGCCTCCCATGCGATGGCGACGAGGGAGGGGTTGATCTCCACCGTGTCCGCATAGAGGGTGGCGCCGTCTTCCCGCACTGAAAACCCGATGCGGGTGATTTGCCCCGCCTTTCCCGCGGTAAAGGAGAATTGCGTCACACCCCTACCCTGTCGGGCGACCGCGCCGTCTTTCTCCCACACTATTTCGGTGCGGGAGAGGTCGCGCCGCACGCTGCTGAGCGAGAGGGTGACCGTTTGGAAGGGCCGCGGGGTGCGCGGCGTTACCGTCACGGTAATGTCCTGCAGGGCGCCGCGCAGCGAGGCGGTGTTAAACGGCTGCGCAAACTGCGCGTGCGCGAGGGGCGCGCGCGCCGCGAAGAGGAACAGCAGGAGCAGCGCTGCACTGCCCGCGCGGCATACGCGCGCGCCGCCACGCGGGCGCGGGAGAGTATTTCGGGCTGGAAAAAAAACCGTCACGGTACCTTGGCGTTACGCGGGTGCGTCATATTCATTATACTTTTTGTACTCTTTCCGCGCATCCCTGAGTGTGAAATACACATACGCCGTGTACAGGGGCAGTACGCTCAGCAGGGGGAGGGGCACTACCTCCACCAGCACCACCGCAAGGAGGCGCAGCATGCCCCGCACCCGCAGGGCGCTGCCGCGCACGCCCAGGAGTATAAAGATGAGCTGGAACGCGATGAACGCGTTGATGCTGATGAAAAACCCCAGCACGGCGGCAATTGCAAAGCCAAATATGGGCAGCGCATTCAGCAGCTGCACGGCTACTTGGACAATGTCCACTACGAGCGCCGCGCCCACCAACAGCCAAAAGGTAGCGAGGGAGACGCGCGCGCCGGGCGCATTAGGCGCGGGGGCGGGTGCGGCGGCGTGCCGCATGGCGCTAGCGGGAGGTTTCATGCTCTTCTCGGGCGCGCTTAATGGACAGCAGCTGTGACGGGTCGGAGGTGATGATCTGGTCCTCGGTGTAGGAGGCGATAATCTTGATCGCCACGTGCTTGACGCCCGCAAAGAAAATCCCCTCCCCCACCTCCGATTCCAGCAGGAGGTACTTCTCCTCGTCGGTGAGGTTAAAGGTTTGCTGGACGCGGTCAATGGAGGTGGGCGACTGCTTGAGGAGTATCTGTATGGAAGAGTTGGTCAGCATGGGGATGCCGTAGGGGGATTTGAGGAAGTCGTCCACGTCTTGGGTAATGGTGGCGAGCCCGAGGTAGTACTTGCGGCCGCGCTTGGCGATGCTGTAGAGGAACGAGGCGGTGTCCTCCGACTTCATCATCCACCACGCCTCGTCCACCACCAAGAGGCGCTTTTGCAGGCGCCGCCGCACCGCGGTCCAAATGAAGTTGGTAATGATGTACATGGCGACGGGCTTGAGGTCGTCCTCCATGTCGCGCACGGAGAACACGATGAATTTTTTGTTGATGTCCACGTTGGTGGGGCGGTTGATAAAGCCCGCCCACGTGCCGCGGGTGTACTTGGTGAGGCGCTGCACCAGCGAGTCGCTCCCCTCCATGCCGGCGAGCACCATTTCAAAGTCGGTCATCAAGGGCGGCGCGACGCCGGTAAAGTCGGACGCGCCGGTGATGTCCTTCAGGGCGTACGTTTCCGTAATCGCGCGGTCTATCAGGGAATCTTCTTCAGGGGTGAGCCCGCCCAGCATGATGCGGAAGAGCCCCACCAGGGCGATGATGTTGGAGCGCAGGACGTCGGCGGGCGACTCGTCGGGCATAACCGGCGGCAGGTCAAACGGGTTGATGTGGTGTTCGGACGAGAGCGAGATGTTAAAGTAGCGCCCGCCGGTGGCGTTCGCCATGTACTCGTACTCGCGCTCGGGGTCTATGACAATCACCTCGGTGTCAAACATCAGCGAGCGCAAAATCTCCAGCTTCACCGTGTACGACTTGCCCGCTCCCGACTTGGCGAACAGAACCGAGTTGTAGTTTTCCATGGAGAAGCGGTCAAAGAGCACCAAGCTGGAGTTGTGGCGGTTGATGCCGTAGAGGATGCCGCGGTCCTCCGTGAGGTCAAACGACACAAAGGGAAACATGGTGGACAGCGGCGAGGTGTTGAGCTTGGAGTGCACCTCCAGAATGTCGGTGGCGACCGGCAGCACGCTCTTGTACCCCTGCTCCTGCTGGAACAGGGCGGGCTTGAGGAAAATCATCTGCGCCTCCAAGAGCGATTTGATCTCCGACTCTATTTTGTCCAGCTCCTCTTTGTCTGCGGCATAGACCGAGAGGTACAGCCCCACGTCAAACAGCTTTTCCTGCGCCTGCTGGAGCTGGTCGCGCAGGGCTTCCAGGTTTTCATAGGCGGCGTCCAGCTTGGGGTCGCGCACCATGCCCTTCGCCTCCCGCTCGTGGATTTGGCTCTGCACCTCTGCCACCTTTTTCTGGAATTTTTTGAGGATAGCGGCGGTGTCTATGGGGTGCACAAAAATGGAGATGTCAAACACCTTGTCCAAATTGACCACGGGGGAAAACCACGAATCCGAGAGGTAGCGGGGGTAGGAGATGACGAAAAACGTGCGGGCGATCTTTTCCCCTAAATCCATCTCGCGCGGCGTGATGCGCAGCGCCGAGGGCGCGAGCACGTCCTTGAGCTCCAGCGTGCTCGCCTCGTAAATATCCTGCGGCAGCACCGGCTCCAAAGAAAAATCGTCCTCGGCGGCCGCGGCGGGTTTTTTGGTGAAGTTGAAAAGGCCCATAGCTGGTTACGCGCCCGTCCCCTACGGCGCCTGCTCCGGCGGCAGGGGGCGGTCCAATTCGCCGATATTGAACATCTTGTAGAACAATTCTATCACCTCTTCCGTGCCCAACTGCACCGCACGGATGCCGCAGCGGGTAAGCCCCGTCTGCACCACGCTCACCCGCTGCTCCAGCTGGCTGCGGTGCTCCTCAAACGCGCGGGAAGCGTCTTCCCCCGCGCCGCCGCTTTTCTTTCCCAAAAGGGAGCCAAACAAGCCCCCCACGCCCCCTTGGCCGGAGATAACCGGCGGGGTGTAGGGCACCACCACGAAAAAACTCTTGGACATAATGTTGGCGCTCTCGGTGAAGCTTTTGATGAACTCAATGTATTCGCGCACCTGTATCTTCATGAGCTCGCCGGTTTGCGCCTTGTAGCGCTCTTCCAGCAGCGCGAGGTAGGGGCGTATGTCCAGCTCGCGCGACTGCACAAAAAACTGCACCGTAAAGTCCAAGCTGTTCAGAAAGTTTTGGAACTGCCCCAAAATCGCCAGCTGCTCGTCGTGCGATTTGAGCGCCATGTTGAGCGACGAGGTCATCAAGACGGCGCGCAGCCCCCCGTCTTTCAATATCACAATGCCGTCGCGCACCTGCTCAATGGGTACGAAGTCTTGGCTGGCGCGGGCGCTGGGTTTTTTTGCGGCACTCATAGGGCAAATAGGTGGGGCGAAGGAAGGGGTGCGGGCGGCGCTAGGGTGCGGGCGGCGCCGCGCGGCCGCCATCATGCATGCCCTCCTTTACGTCCAGCTTCCACGCGAGGTCCTTGAGGCGGTTTTGGGACGTTTTGGGGACGAACGGCTTGGCGGCCGGCGGCGCGGCGGCGGTGGCGGCGCGCGTGCGCGGGTGGCGGGCATGCTCCCACAGGTAGAGCTTGCGCGCTGCCGCATAGGATAGCATGGCGCGCAGGGTCTCGCTGAAGGGGCGGTTGTTCACCTTGTAGAACGCGAGCAGCACCGCAAGCAGCACGAAAGGCCCGCCGGCGAGGATGGCGAGAAACAAGCCGAAAAAGTTGTACACAATCACGCAAAATCCCGCCGCTCCCGCGAGGTAGGCGAATTGCCGGAACGAGAGCGGGCCGAAAATTTTATCCTCTACTTCAATGAATTGTGGCACTTGGTAGCGCATGGTGGGTGTGGTGGTGCGCGGCGCGCGCGGTGCGCCTCCCGTGCGCGGGGGTTACTCTATAGGCTCGCGGTAGGGGTCTTGCGCCGCGCGGGCGCGGCCCTCTGCCCCGCTCCCGCGCGGCGGCAGCTTCGCACGCACCTCCGCCACGGTGCGCTCGCGCGCGGGCAGCGAAGCAACCGAGGAGAGGCGCTGGGTTTCCAGCGGGGGTGCGGCCGCGCCGCCGGTGTCTTGTTGCAGCAGCGGTGTGCGGGGGGTGCCCACCGCAACAGGGTCCAGGGGCGCTTCCTCGGCAAGCGGCGGCGCCGCGCCTGCGGCGCGCTCCTGCGGCGGGCGGGGGCGCAGCAGCTCCCGCAGGGGGATAAATATCTCCCGATTGACTTCTTTGGCGATTTCTTTGGCATCATCGTTGGAGAGCCCCAGTTCCCTGCGCACGGTGGCAACAAACTGGTGGGCAGGCAAAAGCCCGACGGCGGTCGCCATCATAATGCGGTACAGCACGCCCGCTTGGTCCACGTGCAGCCGGTGCGCGCGCTCTATGCGGGTAACGGCGGCGGCGCCCTCCTCCGAGAGAAAATCCTTGGCGCGGTCGGGGAGCGCCACGTAGCGCGCGTGCAGGTCTTTGGGAGAAAAGAGCGTGGTGGGCATAGGCATGAGGTGCTATGGCTTGTAATGGATACCTTCGCCTTTTTCAAAGTAATCCCTGAGCTTTTGGGGCACGGCATGCGGCCCGCCATACGCGCGCGCAATGCCTTGGTAGATCGCATGCAGTTTCTGCTCGTTGCCCACCGACGCTGCGTCGCGCACAATGGCGGTGAGGGTGCGGGTGTCGTCCAACAGCTTTGCTTCCGCGAGTTTCTGCAGTGCGGCGGTCTCCAGCTTTAAGAATTCTGCGGGCGCATAGTTGCGCATGATGCTCTGCAGCTCTCTTACCTCTGCGGCGCTGAGCGCCTGGGGATTTTGAATGGCTGCCGCGCGGCGCTGCAGCGGCTGGATGCGGTTTTGCGCCATGGACTGCCGGGTGGCGATGTCAATTTTGCCGTTCTGCACAATCTTATCAAACCGCCCCTTGGGAATAATAGAGGCAACGGCTTCGTGCGCGAGGAGCTTCTGGGTGGCGGCATCGGCGTTTTCCGCGAATTCCGGAAGGTCTTGGTATTTCTGTATGCGGGACTGCGCCTCTTTCCGGAAATCATCTATGGTGGCGAACTGCTGCCCCGCGGGCCGCTTCTTGTTGATCATCTGGAGGAGCGCCATTCGTTCTCTGTCGGTCGCCGCGGTGAGGAACTTGATGGCTTGGATCAGCTCTTTCTCTGCCTTTACCTTGTTTTGCGTGGCAACCACCTCTTTTCGCTGCTTCTTTTGCTCCTGCACCCACTTGCGGCGGTCCTCGTACGAGGCGAAGGTGCCGAACTTCTTCTTCTCCACCGCTTTGGTACCCTTGGTAATGCCCTCGTGGGCGAGGTTCAGGGCGCCGCCGGCGACTGCCGCGGCCGCTCGCCCCACCCTGCCTTTCTCGCGCAGCCGCTCAACGCCCTGCGCCATTTTAAGATCCTGCTTTTCATACCATCGGCGCAGGCGCTGCGCGCCGCCGCCGAGCCCGCTGCGCACCATCCAGCCGGCGGTGCCCGCGTAGGTGCCCTTGGCTATGACGCGGGTGACGCGCACCGCACGTTTTGCGCCATAGACGCCTATTTGCTGCGCAATGAGCAGCGAGGCGATGAAGAGCCCAATGAGCACGCTGAAGTACACAAGCAGCGCCACCTGCGCGCCCTCGCCTTGGGTAAACAGGGCGCCAAACGACGAGGTGGGGTCGGTGAAGCCGGCAAAGAAAGCGCTGGAAATGCTAATCGCCACCCACACAAACAGCAGGAAGAGCGGCGCGAAGAACGCGTTGCGCAGCAGCGCCTCCCACCACTTGCGCGCCATGCCCTGCGCAAACGGGAATACCATGCCCGCAAACGCCAGCGGCGAGGTGATGAGGAGGAAGGTGAGTATGATGAACCGCGAGAGCAGCATGAACGACGCGGCGATAAACACAAAGCTGATGACTGAGAAGAGTATGGTGCCCATCACGTTGAGGAACGTGCTGACATTGAGAAATCCGGTTTCCGAGCGCTGCGAGAGGTTGGTGATAGCATCTTTGTTAAAGAACGAGGAAATGCGCGTTTGGGTGAGGAAGGTGTCCGAGATGCCCTTTTCTATGCATTCCGTATCCTGCCCGGCGGCAATCATTTCCTCGGTACAGCCGGCGGAAACGAGGTAGATGTTGTAGGCGAAGAGGTTGGCGGTGTCAATCACCAGCGAGGTAATCAGGAGGCTGAAATTAATGAACAGCGCCGCCAGCACCACGCGCGCCAGCATCTGGCGGTACCCGTAGCGGTCAATGCCGAGAATGGTGGCGATGCCGATAAACACGAGCGCGAACACGAACAAGATGTTGCCGAGGTCGCGGAAGGTGCGCCACGCGAGCTGAATCGCGGGATTGATGGCGCCTGCGTTGTCGGTGAGGAGCGCGCCCATTTTCACCACCACAAAGTACACCGTCGTATCAAACACGTACGCCGAGAGCCACAGGATAAACTGCGCGAGGTAGCGTACGGGAAGGGTGATGTAGTAGAAGATGGAGTCAATGCAGGGGGCGGTGACCCAGGTGCCGGGCCACAAGCCGCACCCGCCGGACGCCGCGCCGCCTTGGGCGGCTTTGCTTGCGGGCGTATCCTGCGCCCCGTCGGCGGGCGTATCCTGCGAGTTGCGCGCGGGCGCTTGCGCACCTACTTGATCGGCGGGGTTGCGGGACGGCTGGATTTGCTGCGCATCAGCGTGCGGCGCCGGCGGCAGAAATGCGCCCACCCCTCCCACGGAAAGAGCGAGGGCGGCGAGGAAGAGAAATGCGGCGGCAATACGCGGCAGAGTAACCATAGGCATTGAAAACATTATTGAATGGGCGGAGGCTCTGCGGGCAGGCTTGGCACACCGCCGGTGCCGCCGTCAAGTGTGCTTGCCGCCGGCGGCGCCCCGCCGCCGGGGGTAAAGTCGGGCACGCCCGGCGTGCTACCCAAGCCGCCCGTGCCTCCGCCGACGCTTCCCGTGCTGCCGTCGGGCGCGGGGGGCACGGGCGCGGGCGGCGGCGGCGCCTCGCCGAAGCCGCCCGCGCCGCCCTCCTGCAGAAGCAGCGACTCGTAGAGCGAGAGTTGTGTGCGCACCACCTGCAGCTTGGCGAAGTAGTCGGGATCGCTCTGGGTGAGCGCGGCAAGGTCGCGGCGGAGGGCTTGGAGCCCGATGAGCAGGTCGCGCCGCCCCTGCGCCTGCGCTTGGGCGATGAGGGTGTCCGCTTGGGCGAGCAGCTCGCGCTTGAGGCCCCCGGCATTGATGCCGCCGGCGCGGCCCAGGTAGCTGCCGCCGCCCAGCAATCCCCGCTGCTGGTCAAACAGCACGTTTTTTACAAAGTAGGCGACCAGCGCCTGTATTACCTCATTCACGTTGTCGGCGACCTCCAGGCGGTTTTGGTACGTGTTGGTCCACGAGTCCACCTTTTTCTGGACAAAGTCGCCCGGCGTGATGATGTTGCCGTTCTCGTCCCGCAGGGAAAACCACCCCTGGCCGAATTCCAACAGCTTTAGCTCTTCCCCCTGCTCGTTGGCGATGCGCAGGGAAAGCGCGCGCCGCGCGCCAAACAGCGCATCTATCGGCACGTTGGCGGGCTCGGCGGTGAGCTCAAACCACGCGGGCAGGCCCCCTTCGGAAAACGATCCCGCGAGAAAGCGGTCAAATGCCCCTTGGGTATTGTCAATAATGCCGGAGAGGGTGCACTGCAGGTCCTGCCCCGCCGGCCCGCTGCGCGATTTCTGGTACTGGAGCGCAAGCGCCACCTGCACATCAATGCGGAAGGGTGAGCAGAGAAACTCCAGCCCGCTCTCCGCGAGAAATTGCCCCGCCGCCGCATCGGCAAGGTCGTTCATAAAGCCGTTGAGGTTGGTGACAAATGCGGGGCTCCCCTCAAAGCCCGTCTCAATCCACGCGACAATGTCGCGGGTGATCTGGTCCAGCATGTCGTTGGCAAGCCGCCACACCATGCCGTCCAGCGTGCACTCACGGGTTTCGGTGGGTACGGGGTTGGTGGGCACAAGCGACTCGCCCGCGCCAAACAATCCACCAAGACCGAGTGAGTCAGAGAGGAAATTTGTTGCAATAGCACTGACTCCTTGGAGAGCGGAAGACAATAAACCTCCCACCTTACACGACACAAAACTCCCCGCCGCACTCCCCACCAAACTCCCAAGACTCAACTGCGCCTCCGCCTGCCGCGGCACAAAAGTTACCAACGAGGAAAGCGCAATGAGCGCCACCACGAGTGTTTGGGCAAGCAGAGAATACCACATGCGCATACCAAGCAAGGAAACGCGTGCGCACCTGCCGCCGGAGTATGTACATTTACATTAACAACCCCACTCTCACGGCACACCCC
>WFWH01000024.1 GCA_015491245.1 Patescibacteria group bacterium
GCATTACTCAGCTAACAGGCGCGGCATCCAAAGCGCATGCGGCGGCGCAGGTTTCCTTTTACCCTCATGTGCTGCACCTCTTTTATCACGAAACCGCGCGTGCAGGGTAATACTCTGCACACGCGGTTTGCGTATACAAGCACACTCCGCCGCACGGCCGCGCGAAAGCGCTAGCGCATGGTCATCGTCAAGACGCGCATATACTGCAGTGAGAGCCACCCCACCATGCGCGTTACTTTTTCCTTAAGCCACAAGAGGAGGGAGCGTCCTCCGGCCGCGTTTTGCACCTGCGCCGAGAGAGACGCGGGGGCAGCCCCCGAGGGCGTGGGACGGCTCTCTGCCGCTGGCGCGGGGCGCTGTGCCACGCGTGCTGGTGCCGCATCTCCCTCTTGGGGACCAAGCCCCACCTCATAGGTCTGTATCGCTGCGTCGTCTTCTCCTCCCTCATCCTCCAACTTGGCGCGGAAGCGTGCGATCTCCGCGAGCTGCGCGGGAGAGAGCGGGAACTGTGCATTTCCCTTGCAGTACAACTCGTTTATCTTTTTGCGCGTCGTGTAGTATACGTAGCCGGTGGGACGGGTAATGCCCCACGGGTACAGCACATCCTCCGCATACTTTGCCTGCAGAGCTTCCACCGCACGGCGCGTCGCGCGATCATATATCCCGCTCACCTTCAGTTCCTGACCCTCAAACTGGTTGAGGAATTGCTGTAGCTTTGCCACCTCCAGCGCATTGTTGCGGGCGCCGTAGCGGATATACTCGCGCAGATAGGGGCCGCATGCAGCAAGCGCCACGGGTGCCTTTTCGGCCGCGGGCTGTTCCGGGCCCACCACGGTTACCTGCGCTTTCACAGCTGGTGTTTTCACTCGCTTTCCGTACATTTTCTCCAACGAGGGATGGTTATAAATGGCCTCAAGGTATGCTTCGTTGGTGTAGACGCCGGGCGAGGTGGAAGCATTAAAGAACACGTCATAGGTGATATAAATTTCCTCATAGGGTTCTATGGTATCCAGCTCCCAGTATTGGCGATAAACGGGATTGCCTTCCTCGTCATAAATCGTATCGGTGAGCAGCGAGTGGTACGCGGGGCCGCCGGTGTTTTTTATTTTTATTTGGTATGACGCGGTAGTGGAAGCGGTAATTTCCGCAGGTCCTACCACGGTTTTCTCTAGCGTCAGCCGAGCATCTTTCTGGCGAATCACTCGCGATCCCAATGTGGTGTAGGGAGGCTGCTGCACCAGAAACGCGATTTCCTCGGTATTGTCGCTCTCATCCGCGTCGTTTTCATCAGCCCGCACCTCCGCGCGCAGGGTGAGGAGTAGCTCCGGTGCGTTTATGGATTTGCTAATGCGCGCGCGACGCACCACCTCACGTGACTCCCCCGCGTTGAGGCGCCCTACCTGCCACTCCGGCTCATCCTCAAGAAATTCAAGGTAGCGCTCATCGAACGAAGGGGTGATTTTCACGCCGCGCGCAGGCACATCGCCGAAGTTGGTGACCCGCAGGGTAAACTCAACCAGTTTTCCGGGTTCAAACGCCCCTTCCACTGCGCGGGCGGTGCCGCCAATCCACAAATTGGGAAGGCCGAATGCCACGTTGCCGTCCCAGTCTCCGAATATGTTGAAAATCGCGTTTACCCAGTTGGAGCCAACCACGTTGGTGTTCACCACATTGAGAATGCTCGCCGCGGCATAGGCGTTGCCGGTTTGCGCCACCGCATCTCCCGCACCTGCCTCCACGCGATTGTCACCGGTGAGCGCATACACCTGAACCTTGTTGCGCACCGTGGCGCGATTGTCATTTGCCACCGCATAGGCACCGCCTGCGCCGGCGCGCGCAGTGCCCCGCGCCGCCTCCGTACGGGAAGGATCGCTCTTGATCACGATGCCCTGCGGCGTCTCTTCCCACACCAGCCCGTCCGGCAACCCGCGCACGTTTCCGGTCCATGTGCCGAACACCCGAAACAGCATGAAAAGCGAATTGGTGTTGAATAAGTTGGTATTAACCTGATTCACCACCGAAGCGCCCGCATAGGCATCACCCGTGAGTGCGACCGCGCTCCCGGAAGAAGCCATCGTCGTGTTACCGCCCGTATCAGCCACTACCACCGCCTCATTTTCCACTGAAGCTTGGTTATCGTTGCCACTTACTACTGTACCAGCAGTAACAGGCTTGCGTGGTTGCGGGACCACGAATTCATCCAGACCGGGAAATACAATGTCGCCCACCTTGTCGCCAAAGCCGTTCATGCTGATGAGCAGATACGTGGAGTCCACAATATTGGTGTTGGCAACATTGGTAACGCTCGCCGCGGCGTAGGCGTCTCCCGTTTGTGCCATCGCATCACCCGCGCGCGCCGTAACCTCATTGCCGCCCGTTGCAGCTCGTACCCGCACGTCGTTGTCAATGCGCGCATCGTTTTCCGTCGTCGCGGAGAAGCTCACCTCGCCACGCGCACACCCCGCAAGTGAACAGGTACTCTGCGCCACCGCCGTCGCATCCGCGTCAAACACTGCGAAAGCATCTGTTAAATCCACGTCGCCCACACGCGCCAGATTTTCAAACAGCATCAGGCCGCGTGAATTGACTATATTGGTATTCACCACGTTTATCACATTGGCGACCGCGCGCGCAGAGCCGGTGCGCACAATGGCGCGCGCCCCCCCGTGCGCCACATTGCCGCCGGTGGTGCCAGCCACTGAAGCGGTCGTGGTAGTTGTTGCGATATTATCACCCTCTACCGCGATGGTGGTAGAAGCGACCGCCGGCTCTATAATACGAGTGGAACTCGCGTGCGTTGCGCCGCTTGCAGTGTACTCCTCAGTTTCAGTGGTGGTGGTGCTATAGCGCGTGGACGCCACACCCCCTTCACTATTTTCCCCATCGCCCCGCACACTGTCCGGAGAGGAAGTCGCAGCAGGGGTTTGCGCTACTTGCACCTCATTGAGGTTCGCTGCGGTAACCGCCGTCCCTTCCGCGGTGGCATCTCCTGTGGTGATAACGGCCGCTTCGGTGGACGTGCTGGAGGGAGGCGGCGTTTCTTCTGCTTCATCTGAAGTTGATCCGCTCCCTGCGGCAGGAGCACCGTCTTGCGTGGCAGGGGTATCCTCTCCCGCCGTACCTTCCGATGCACGCACCTCTTCATCAGCGCGCGGCGTGCCGCCGCTGCCTTTTTCTCCCGCATCTCCCGCAGTACCATTAGTGCCACTTGCGCCATCCGAGTCCTCTGCGCCGCCAGTATTTGCTGACGGCACTTCATCGGGAGCAGTATTACCTGCTGACGCTGATGCAGCAGTCTCTGCCGCAGCTCCCGCACTGGTACCAGGTGCGGACTCTCCGCTCTCTTCCTCAACACCATTACCTTCCGCTGCAGTAGTCGCGGCAGTGGCCGCCACCGCGTTACCCGCAGACGCAGTAACGCCTTCTGCTCCACCGCCGGAGAGAAAGTCACCCACTTCCTGGGCGAATGCGATCGGTGCGGGTATACTCACCCACGCGACCCCCACCGCAAGCGGCAGCGCTACCACCGCGCGGAGGATCCAGGGGGCACGATGCAAATTAAAAAATATTGCGGGCATAGGAAAAAAATGCATTAACGCGATTATGAATAAGGCTGATAAAGGTACTCACCCATGAAGCGGTGCGTACTGTATCCGTTGCGCTCCTTTCCTCGCTGCGCGGCGCGACGCCACGCACGGTATCATCCTCCTCCTGACTGCGCGCAGTGGCAGTATTGGTGCCTTGTGTCCAAGCACGTACGGCGACACTGGGCGTTCCTGTCGACATTGCACCGTCCACTTCTACACGCGCACGCGTTGCGGTGCGTACTGTAGCGGGTGCCACCGCCCGCGTGACGAATTCAGATTGACCACTACGCGCTGAACTTTGCCTGCGATCAGAAGAAAAACCTGCAGAGGAAGCGCGTACCTGCACCGTCGTTTCTTTTCTCTTCCCCATAGTGGGACTCGAATAGCGCACCGTGGCGGAAGTGGTGCCCTCTCTGCGCGCCACATAGCGCTCAGTTGTGGCACCGCCCTCTACCGTGCGGACGAATACCTCGGCACGCGCAGCCCCTCCTTCCGTGCGCGCTGAAGCTTGTATGCGCTGCACTACCGCCTCATTGCCTGCATATGCATAAGCGGGTACACCCGCAAACACCCCCACTAGCAGCAGCCACACGGCCACGGGGGTGCCGCAGCGCCTCTTTTTTCCCCAATGCCACGCGATATCCATAACCTCCCCTAAGGTCTCGATTCCCCGAGAGGGCATCAAGGCCTTAGTGGAAGGGAGGAGCGTACTCCTCCTTCCACACGCAGGCACATTCCTATTTGCGAATGCGCACTACGTTGCGGTTCAGCGCATTGGCGATAGCGTTGAAGGATCCGGAAAATCCGGTTACCACTACGCCGCCGCGGGCACCCGCGCCAGCGTCACCGCCATTGCCGGTGTCGCCGGTGTTGCCACCATCAGCGCCTTCCGCACCGTCTCCGGCAGCAGCACCATTGCCGCCCTGGCCGCCGTTGCCGCCCTGGCCGCCGTTGCCGCCCTGGCCGCCGAAGTTGAATTTGCCTTTCTGGGCATTGCCGCCGTTGCCGCCGTTGCCAGCGTGGTCACCGTCGCCGCCGTGGCCGCCTTCGCCGCCGTTGCCGCCGTTGCCGCCTTCGCCGCCGTTGCCGGCGCCGGAGCCGCTGGTGCCGCTCTTGCCGCCACGGCCACCTTTGCCGCCGTCAACGTCATTCATGCCAGTGTCGGCGTTAGAAACAACCGCATTCGCAACGCCACCTGAGTTTTCATTATCCACTTCAATCTCGGTGCGCACGGGAACCACGGTACGCTCATAGAGCTTCCAGAGGCTGCCCTTTTTCACATGATCGGACTCCTCTCGAGAACCCTTACTACTGCTCTCGCTCTCGGAGGTTTCTACTTCCCAACTCTCTTCAGAGTCATTGGTAGCTTTCTTATAGTAGCCGCTCTTTTCCGATCCTCCGGAAGATTGCTGGCTATACTCAGAACCGCTGCCCCAATCTTCATTGTAGGAAGATCCGGTACCGTTCTGGTTGTCGTACTGAGAACCATGGTCGTTCTGGTACTCATACTCGGAACCGGAGCTCTGTGACTGACCGTACCCGGAGCTCTGGTATCCCTTCTTCACCAAGGTGGAAGAATTGTCAGAATCAGTACTCTCCTCGTAAGAAGAGTCGCTGCGGCGCTCCTCCGAGTACGCCTTACCCCAACGATCGCGCTCATAGTAGTCAGATTTTTCTACCATGCGCTCGTTGAAACGGTCACAACCGCAGTCCTGAACCTCAACGTCCACTGCGTTTATGTTGACCTCGTTCGCGATGGCTACATTAGACTCAGCGTCTCCGGTGGCAACGCTGCCGCCAGTGCCGCCGTTGCCGCCCTGGCCGCCGTTGCCGGTGTCACCGGTGTCGCCGCCTTGGCCGCCTTCGGCGCCGTTACCCGCCTCGGCACCATCGCCGCCATCGCCACCGTGGCCGCCGTTGCCTCCGTCACCGCCGTTGCCGGCAAAGTTCTTCTGGTTTTTCCACCACCAGCCGCCGGCGTTACCTCCTTTGCCGCCGTTGCCGCCTTCGTCACCATCCCCGGCGCCGCCGCCGTTGCCGCCGTCACCTCCCTGACCGCCATCACCGCCGTTGCCAGCGCCGGAGCCGCTATTGCCGCTCTTGCCGCCACGGCCGCCATCGCCGCCACTAGCTTCATTCATGCCGGTATTGGCATTGGACTCTACCATGTTAACCACTTCGCCACTGTTGGAATTAGATACGCTGATTTTCAGCACATCACCCACTGCGGCAGAAGCGGTGCTTGCAAAGAAACCGAGCGCGAGCATCGGCACTACACCGAAGATTGCAGCAAGTTTCACTGCTTTTTCGTTATCAATGTGACTCATAATCTATGTATTACTGCTAAAAATTACTGATAATTATCTGCACTGGGCAGAGGCGCAGCATCTATGGGGCACGTGTGCATGCATGCGCCATACACCCTCAACCCCCAGATGTCTGCACCCGTACGGCCACCCAAAGGGAGGGCAGCCGCCATCGACCATGTGAACCTCATCAGTTCACGCGACAGACGACTGCAGCACACCCAAACCTTAAATGAGGTGGCGTGTTCTCGGCTGTCGCGTGCCCTGATATCCCTAATTCAATTCGGACCGCGGCTATTCCCCCAACACAAAATATGAAGCTTACAATTACCCTCTACGGAAAAAGCCGCGCTCGTGCGTGCGAACCCCCTTGCACGCGCGTGCGCGGCTTTTCCCAACACAACCGATTGAATAGGTATTAACCGGCGTATGCATAGCATGCATATGTGCTGGTCCCCTTCTTTTCTTGGCTTTTGTTATATACACTATACGTGCTGACTAAGAACCTCGTCAACGGCACAAGGTGATATTGTGCGGTTGCAAAATATAAATGTATTCTTGTCAAAGCTAGCGCATCGGGCTTCCTTGACGGGCGCATCACCACATTGGGGACCAGCTTTACACAAAAGCTGAAGTAAGTGGTGCGCCCATCACGGCAGCCCGTACCAAAAACCCGGAATGCGTTTTTCAGATAACGCGCGTGCATTGCGCGCAGTAAAAGGAGCGAGAACACTGCGCGTTATAGCAAGAAGCGCACCTGCACGTCAATTGACAGTGCGCCGCTCCCATGCCCTAGGGCGCAGAAATAGCATCTTCCATGCGATTGCGCACCAGTGCCAGTGCGTAGTCAAGCCAAAATTTTCCTGGAGGAGGACCACCATTACAGAACCCATCCGATTCTCCGGGTGGTTTAATCCACAGCACTGCATCCAAAGACGGGTGTGCGGGCACCAGCGCAGGTGGCGCACCCAGTGCCCGCCCCGGCGGATTGCACCACGTGCCATCCTCGGGCGCGCCGCGCCCGTTTCTACCGGTATCAATAATGAACGTTTTCCCCTCTCCCCATAGCGCCACGATTTCCTCCCCGTAGCGCAGTTGTGAGGCGGTGGTGTAAAAATTGGAAACGTTTATACTTACCCCGTCCGCATCCTCCAATCCCCCTTCCCGCAGCAGCGCCACCACCTGCGCCGCAGAGAGCCAATTGCTGTGCCCCGCATCCACATACACCTTCGCGCGCGGCGCATATCGGCGGAACAGCGCGAGTGCTTCACGCAGCTGCGCAAGGCGCACACGGCGCGCCGACGGCTCGTAGGAAAAGGAAAGCGGCAGCGCATCGGGCTCCAGAATAATCCATGCGCGATAGGGTCCAACTGCGCGGGCAATGGCGCCTATCACGTTTGGGTACTCCTCTTGCGCGGCAAGCGTGTGCCAATAAGCGCGCCGGGAATCCGGCGTGTGGTACACCACCAAAACGGGAATTTTTTCTACCGCAGCTGCAGCGGCAACGGTCTCTCGCGCTTTGCGCGCCAGCGCTTCCCGATCGCCCCCCACGAGCCACGTAACCTGCGGAATACAGGCAATGGCGCGCAGGAGCGACGCTTTTTCAGGATCATCCGTGCGCAAGCGGCGCTCTGCGGCTATAACCTGCGCTTCGGGTTCGGGATAGAGCCAGAAGCGGTTACGGTACGCCGCACATTCCTTCGCGGTTAGGTGCGGTATGAGGGACACCATGCGCTCGGACGGAGCACGCGACATGCTGTCCTCCGCTGCAGGTGCGCGCGGCGCAGCGGTGCCGCTTTGCTGCGGCATCCTTGCTTCCCTCTCCCGCCTCTCGGGTTGTGCGGTGCCGGTGCGCGCTGGCGGCGCCTCCTCTACTGCAGCGGCGTCTCCTGTAGCGCGCGTTGCGGCGTCGTTGGTGACTGCGGTGCCGTACACCTCTGGCACACGCGCTTCTTCTCCCGCATGGGGCACTCCACGCGCAAAGAAATACAGCGCAACGGCAACCCCACCCGTGGCACATGCCACTCCGATGAGCCACCAGAACCAAGGGCGCCGCATGATGCTCAGGAAGTGCCGCATTACGCCAACCGTAGCGCACTAGTTGCGGTCACGTAACAGGAGAGCGTCCACATAGTAAGGTGCCTCTACCGTGCCGCTGTCGTTTTGCAGCACGATACCCGAGAGCGTTGTGGGAAGCGTCGTGAGTACGAGCGTATTCCATCCTTGAGAGAGCGTAAACGAGCGCGCGGAAAATTCCCGCGCTGCGCCGTCATAGGCCTTGAGGGCGAGGCGGTGCCCGCCGTTCGGACTGTACACCCGTGCGAAAACGTCATCTCCTGCCCCGGTGGGCACCGCTGCAGCGCGGTGGAGGTACAACCCGTCCCACACCCCCGTGGGGGTTACTTTCAACGAGTAGGAAGAGGTGCCGAAGCGCACTTCTCCTGCCGCAAAATCGGTTTGTACGCCCCACGACCAATTTTCCACCTCCGCGGGAAGCCCGCCGCGGTACCACGGCACCTCGCGCACGGAAGGCGGCGTCGTGGTCCCTTCTGGCGCTGTCATAAGGAGGCAGTAGTACTCCCCGCCGTTTTCCAAGGTAATAATTTCGTTGTTGTCGTAGTGCCAGAGATCGGTATTGCAGTAAAACTCGCTGCTGTAATCCTCTTGATCCGTTTTCCCTTGGAAACCGACATAGCCCTCCTGATGCACGGCGCGCGTCCACATTTTTATGCCCTCCGTATCAAACGTTATGGCCGTCTCAGCTCGCCCGCGCGCATCGGTGGGGCCAAACACCACGCCCCGCCCCGACGGGCCGCGTAGGGTGCTGTCGGGATACGGGAAGGAAAGGCCGTATTCAAACTCCCAATCCGCCGCGGGCGCGCAACGGTCGCCGTTTTCCGCGAGAAAACGGTCTACGTCGCTTTGGTCCAACAGGTCGTCGCCGTAACCGGCGGCGTGCCACACGCCCCAGTTGGGCAGGTCCGCCTCGCTCTCACACACCACACTGTAGGCGATGAGGCGCGCAGTAAACGGCGGCGTGGACGTCGGGGTGGTGGTTGTGGGCTCGGTTACCGTAATGGTGGCACCGCGCCACTTCCATTCGTACAACGTGCGCCAGTCCTCGGAAAACACCCCGACATCCACGTAGTACGTGCCGGTTGCAACAGGCGTCCACTGTGCCACCGCCACCTGGGTTCCGGAGCCGCTGAACGACAAGGTGGAGGTCGCCTCAAAGAGATTGCCCGCACCGCCGTCCCGATAGCCGACGATGAGCACCTGCGCCGTCCCCGTCCCCCCCGCGTTTTCTACCTCTGCCGAGAGGGTGGCGGTTTCTCCTAAGGGGAACGTATACGGTGCGGCCGCAACCGCCTGAACCGCGGGTGCAAATGCCGCCGGGGTCGTGGTCCCCGCGGGCGCCTCCTCCACCGACAGGGTAAGCGCGCGCCAGTACCAGCGCTGCAGCGCACCGGCGCCGTCAAACGTGCCAAAGTCCACGTAGTACGTGCCGGTTGCGGTGGGCGTCCACTGTGCGGTGATACCCTGCGTGGAGGACGCGCGCAGCTCCACCTCAAACCGCTCCTCCAAAAGGTTATTGCCCGCCGTCTGATACACCACCATAAGCGCTGTGCCGCGGCCGGGGTTGCCATCGTTTTGCACCATTGCGGAAAGGGTAACGGGTTCGCCTACATAAAGCGGCGTGGGAGTTGCGCGTTGCGCCGTAACGGTAAACAGAGGGTCAAACCCTTCGGGGTAGGCGTTCACCGATGCGCGCGCTTCCGCACCCATACTGTCGCGCACCGTTACCTCAAATTCAAAAAATATGCCCGCCTCGCCCGGATCGGTGGGAAAGGTAAACGCCATGGTGCTGCCGGTGGCGGCCGCCGCCACGTGTAGGTGCGTATTGTGGCGCTCCAGCACCCTCCACGCATACGCATCCTCCGGCAAGGCGCCGTCCTCGGCATCAAAACCATTTGCCCGAGCGACAATGGTGTCACCCGCACGGTAGCGCACCCCGCTCTCGGGAGCCGTAATGGATACTTTCGGATACGTGTTGCCCGGATACACGGTTATTGTGTCGCGCCCCTGCGCTCCCTCGTTGTCCGTTACCGTTAACGTCACCTCACGTGCGCCCTCTTGCGTATAGGTATACGCGGGATTCGGCTCGGACGAGGTAGCACCGTCACCGAAATCCCATTGGTAGGAGACGATGGTGCCGTCCTCATCGGAGGATTGCGATGAGGAAAATTGGATAGAGAGCGGCAGCGGCCCCGCCGTCGTGTCCGCCGTAATGCGCGCCTGCGGCGCCTTGTTGGGCACCACCGCAATTTTCCTTATCTCGCCGCTATAAGAAGGGAGCGTGTATATAGCAAGGTAGTAGACCGCGCCATCGGGTCCCACCGCAAACGCCACCGGGTAAGAAGCATTGTCATCAAAGGTCTGCACCTGGTGTAATTCAAACTGCCCTCCTTCCCCGTGAATTTCCGCCGTATAGATTGCATTGCGCACATAGTCACCGAAAAAGTACGCGCCGCTATACGGGGCGGGATAGTAGGAACCGTCCGCGAACACGCCGCCGGTTACGGAGGCGGATCCGTTGGTGTCGTGGGCATAGGCGTAGAGGGGGTCGGTTGCGGTGGCGGCAGGCGTGCACCCGTAGCGCGCCAGGGGCTCGGGCCCCTCGCGGCAGGGCCAGCCAAAATTGGCGCCCGCGTAGCCCGGGTTGAGCTCTTCCCACGAGTACCATCCTACGTCCGCGACAATCGGCAGTCCGTTTTCCGGGTGGAAGCCCAAACGAAACGGATTGCGCAGGCCCCAATTCCACACCTTGGATCGGTTGGAGTACGGATTGCCGTCAAAAAAGGGGTTGTCGGCGGGAGCGCTGCCGTCTTTGTTGAGGCGCAGCACCTTCCCCGCCAGACTGTCCAAATCTTGCGCACGCAGAGCATTCGGGTCTACGTCGTCAAAGCGCGCGCCGTCACCCAAGCCTACCCAGAGGTACCCCTGTGGTCCGAAGCGTACCACCGCAACGCTGTGGCTTGAGGCATCAGAGGGTATACAGTCCGTCCCTGTCGCAAAATTGTTGCAGCTCGGCGCGGCGGGACCCCCTCCCACCGTACCCAGCAGCACCACCTCGCTGCCGGGCCGCGCCGTATTTCCCTCCGCGGTCACCCGTACCAGGCGGCCGGTCTTGGGTCCCTGGTAATCCGCGGGATTATTTTCGTAGGTATAGAGCAAATATACGTATCCGTTTGTTTCAAAATCGGGATCCAGCGCCAGGGAAATGAGTCCTCGATCGCCAAAGTCGTTTACGTCGGTAAGGGTAATAAACGGCTCGTCTTGCAGTACCCCATTTTCCACGATGCGTACCACACCCCGCTTCTCCGCCACAAAAATCCTCCCGTCGGGCGCAAAAGCAAAATCGGTGGGAAGATTGAGCCCTCCCACTACGGTTTCAATTTGAAACCCCACGGGAGCCGCCTGTACCACAAGCGGGGAAAGCGCCCATGCCCAAGCCGCCAGTATTGCCATGGAGAAAAACACCCACAAATGCAGGAAGGTTTTTTTCATAGTTTTGGAAAAAATGACATACCTACCAAAGAAAAAGAAGAAACGTGATTCGAAACGTGCTACCGTGTTGCGGATACCGGGGCCGCCGCGCCACTTGTAGGGAAGGCGGCATTGCCCTCCCCCGCGCGCGCAAGCGCATCTACAAGGCGCTGGTAAGTGTAACGCACATCCCAGCCACCCCTATCTTGCGCCAGCACTGGAACCTCATCGGCGGCAAGGCCCAGCCGTTGCGCCTCGCGCGCAACTTTTTCTTTATCCAGCTTAAATAACAAAGAAGCAGTACCCTCAAACACTGGCCGGTAATAGTAGCGGAATTGCGTATTTCCCTGCCAAAGGAGCGCGACCTTTTCATTCTCCTTGGCCCACGAGGAAGGGTAAGGTGTGGTATTGTTCTGCATCACCACCCATTCGGCAAAAAACCAAGGGAATGCCAGGGCCTGCGCATAGTAGTGCTCATTTGCTTCAAGTATCATTTCTTTAAGCGGCACCCCCGAAGTCACCGCGACTTCGTTGGCAAGCGCACGCGTCATGAGCACCCTGCCGCCACGATACTCCCTGCGCAGTATTTCCGCAATACGCGCGTGGTCTTCCGGAGAAACCTGCCTTGAATTTGACACCGTGTCAAAACACTGGGCGCACGCCACGCGCGCAAACAAAAAATAAGAATTCGCTACGAGAAAGCCGGAAAAGAATGCCCCCGCAAACAGCGCGAGGGGTTCAAAGCGCCACCCCCGCGTGCGCAGGGCATCCACCGCCCATGCGCCGCATACCACAACCGCAACCAGCGCTAAAGGAAACCAGTACAAGCCGTATCGCTCATTGAAGAAGCGTCCGTCAAAGGGATAGAGCTCGGGAACGTAGATAACTGCACTACCCTGAAAAAGCGCCGCGATATCAAACACCAGCGGGCTCGCGAGCAACAGCGCCACGGAAAAAAATAGTCCGCTCCCGCGGCGTAACACCCATGCCAAAATGAGAAACACAATCGGTGCCGCCACAACCAGCGGCATTCCCATCATGTACCCCGAAGCAGCCATAAGGTAGCGCACCGACGCAAGCACCTCATGCTCCGCGGGTAGCGTGAGGCTGCGCTGCTGCGCGTACGCACCCCACTCGTTCACCATAAACGCCCACGGGGTGCCGCCAAACACCCACCCATACACCAATATAAACACCAATCCCACGGCGGCCGGAAAGCCGTAGAGAATGAGGGTCCCCTCTAGCGTGCCGTAAGAAGCACGGGTGCGCCAGAGCCGCACCGCAACAGCCACCCCCGCAAAAGCCAGCAGAAAAAGCCCCTCAAAGCGCGCCAGTGAGGCGAGGGTAACGCTCACCCCCAAGAGGAAGAGCGACATGAGGCGCGCTGTCCGCCACCAGTGATAGAAAAAATACGCGGCGATAATCAGCAGCACGAGGAACAGCGTATCCGACATCGGGGTCACTGCGTAGTACAGCACGTAGGGATTGAGCAGAAACGCGCTTGCGGCCACCGCACCCATCACCGGCTTTCCCGTGAGCCCCTCCACGAGGCGATACAGAAACACCACTCCCGCTGCTAACACCGGCACCAGTGCAAAAGGCGCGGCAATGCCAGTACGGAACAGCACGTCAAAAGCGGCAAAAGGCGCCAGCAAAAGATGCAGGAGAGGTGGCCAAAAACCCAATTGGCTGATACCCGGCGTTAAGCTATCGGTGAGCTGGCGCGCAATGGCGAGGTGGGAATACTGGTCCACCATCACCAAGAGGCGGTCAGATACATATACATACCACGCAAACGCGCCGCCCACTGCCAGCGACGACAAGAAGAGCACCCAGTCCAGCGGTGCACGCACGAAAGGATACCGTAAAGTGGTGGAAGCGTTATTGCTCATAGTGTTTGTGTTTGTCCCGCACCAGGTGCGTGCCATGCGTGGTCTTTTCCCATACGTGCTGCTGCGCCTTGCGCACACTCTGCCAACTTGCCCTCCCTGTTGCCGCTGCTAACAAAAGCCAGTAGAGGGGCGTCAGCGGAAAGTAGCGCAGCAAATGCGGGCGGCTGCGCCGGAAGAGCGCCACCAAATTCAAATAGGTGAAGAAAAACAGCCCCGCAAACGCCACCACGTTGGAGAGATACAAGACCGGAAGCGAGTATAGGGATTGAATATAGGAAGATGACGTGGCAAACCACGCGACTAGCAGTATGAGCGTAATGATATTTAACAGATTTAACAGCACCGTACCGGGCACGAGTGCGATAAACGCCGCAACATTGCGCCACGAACCTAAATCGCGCTTGAGCAAGAACGGATAACGCAGGTGCACCACGCTCGTTTGTATGAATCCCTTCATCCATCGCGTCCGCTGCCGGAGCCACCCTCCTAGATCACTTGCTGCCTCTTCCCTGCTGAACGAATCCAGCACGCGCATGCGCGCGCCGATGCGGAAAAGGCGTATGCCCATGTCGCAGTCTTCGGCAACATTATAGGGGTCCCACCCGCCCGCACGCCGCAGTGCGTC
This sequence comes from Patescibacteria group bacterium, assembly GCA_015491245.1. GTDB lineage: Bacteria > Patescibacteriota > Minisyncoccia > Phycocordibacterales > UBA12088 > WFWH01. Next base: position 13,958 of record WFWH01000024.1, read on the forward strand.
GGTGCGAAAGTGAACGCTGTGCCCCGAGAGCGGCACGGGAAAATGCAGCGCCTCCAAACCCGGTAAAAACACATCGTAGTGGAAGGCAAATTCGGCGTTAAAGAGTGCGGTGAGCGCATTTTGGTCGGCATTGTAGTGGTCTAAACGGGTTTGCAAAACGGACACTTCGGGATGGGTGGCAAAGGCGCAGCACGCTTTTTTCAGTTGGTCGGGGTCGGGGATTATCTCTGCATCATAGAGCACGGTATACTCCCCGCGCGCCTCAAGAAATGCCACGTTTAAGCTCTTGGGCTTTGATTTGGGGAGGGTATCGGGAAGTATAAGCACGCGCCAGTGCGGCGGCATGCCTGCCCTGCGGAGCGCCGCAAGCGTCTCCGTGTCGTACTCTTCCAACGTGACAATAAGGTCCAACTTCTCGGGAGGGTAATCCAGGGACGAGAGCGCTCGCACTATTTGCGCGGCAACCTCCGCCTCGCGCAAGAGCGGCACAATGACCGTATACACCGGCAACTCCTCATCCCGCAGCGCACGCACCTGCGCCTGCGAAACCGCGAGGGGCGGATGGCCGCGCCCGCGCACAATAACCCACACCTTAAAAGAAAAGTAGCCAAAATACAGCAGCGCAATTGCCCCTATCACAACGGCACCCACTGAAAAATCCCACACCCACACTGCTCCCGCAAAGAGCACCGCGAGCGCAGCGGTGCACCACGCGGCTAACATGATGATTTCGCGCGTCCACAATGCCCGCGCGCTGTGGGTATGTGAGAGAAAAAGATAATCCCCGCCTCTTTGGTAAGTAGGAGCGTAGCGCTGCGCCTCCTGCGGAGGAAACAAAAACGGGAAGAGGTACGCGGCGGCGCGACGCAATCTCATGCGCGCATGGGGCGCCCACGCATGTGCAAAGGGGGTTATGAGGGCTTGATACAGGCGCTCCATAAAAAGGGAATACACATTACCACACTGAATATCTCAACGAAAAATGCGCGTCTTGGCGATGAGAAAGGTCCAGAGGGCGAGCGCGCACAGTACCAAGAGCTGTGCGAGCAGCGGCGGGAGCGCCGCGTAGGCAACTAGTGCGTAGACGCCCGCGGCATTGAGCACGAGGTTGGTAGCCTGCAGTGCGAGAAACGCAGCCATTTGCGCCGCCACCGTACGCGTGTGTTCCCCGCGGAAAGTCCAGTACTTCTGAAGGGAAAAACTCACTGCAAAGCCCGCCAAGAAGCCCAGTGTCGCGGCCCAGAGGTACCAGAGAGAAAAGAACTCCAGGAGCGCATACAGCACCACAAGGTGCGTAGCGGTGGAGAGCCCCCCGGCGACAAGGAATTTTCCCCCCTGCACCGCAAGGTGTGCACGGTGCGCAAATGCTTTCCGCGGGGCAACACGTGTGGGATACCTCATGGTGCGGTTTTGCGGCTATCGGTGCGGTCGGGCGTAGATGCCAAATTCACCCGCTTCCATATGAGATACGACGGGCGCCCCTGGACTTGGCGATACACCTGCATGAGGTAGAGTGCCACCACGCCAATAGCGGTGAGGATGAGGCCATTGCTGAAGATGATAAATACCACGAGAAATGCGATATCACGGTACGCAACCGCGCCCAACACAAACCGCAGCACTGCCATCGTCATCAGCAACAGGAATGAAACCGCCGCAATCGTCACCCCGCTCAGTGCAATGAGCTTCAGTGGGAAGGTGGAAAATGAGCTAATGCCCTGCCATGCCAAGCGCAGCATTTTCTTAAGGGGGTATTTGCTCACCCCTCCTGCGCGCGCGCCCTTTTCATACTCCAGCGTGGCGACGGGAAATCCCATCCACTGGAACAAGCCGCGCAGGAACAATTCTTTTTCGGGAAAATGCTCCTCAATTGCGCGCACTACCTTGCGGTCCACTAAGCGAAAGTCCGCCATGCCCGTTTCCAATTCTATGTCGCACAGCCAATTGAACACGGCGTAGAATGCGTTGGAGGTAACGCGCTTGAACCACCCCTTGCCGTGGGCATAGCGCCGCTTGGCAACCACAAGGTCGTACCCCTGCTCCCACCGCGCGAGCAGCGCCCCCAAGAGTGAGGGAGGGTCCTCAAGGTCGCAATCCATGGTGATGACCGCGTCGCCGCGCGCCAGCTTTATGCCCGCCTCGAGCGCGGCCATTTGCCCGAAATTGCGGCTCAGCGCCGCGCCGCGCACGCGCGCATCCTCGCGTGCGAGCGTAGTAATGAAATCCCACGTGCCGTCGGTGCTGCCGTCGTCTACCACGACAAATTCAAAATCGTACTCAGGCAACTGTGCGCTCACTGCGCGCACCTCCCGGAAAAAAAGCGGCAGCACCTCCTCTTCGTTGTGGACCGGCACGACTATACTGACCAGCTTTTTTTCGGACTCACGCGCCATACCTCCCCGCTGCGGAAGCGGCAATCCGCCCCTTCGCATCAAAAAACCATGCCCTTCTCAATAAGAGGCATGGTAGCGCCACTATAGCACCCTTTCGCAAAAAGTCTACGATGCCAGCACATCCGGCTGCGGGGTGGCGCACCTTTATGTGCAGGAAATTTTTTGCTACGATGGATACTGTAATGGACGAAAAATTCCTCAAACCCTACAACCCCGCCGCCACCGAGGATGCCCGCTACGCGGCGTGGGAAGCGTCGGGGTACTTTACGCCCGAGCAGCTCGTGGCAGACGGCATAGTGGCACCGAACGCTCCCGTGTTCTCCATGGTGCTGCCGCCTCCCAATGTAACCGGCACCCTACACACAGGGCACGCCGCTATGTTGGCAGTAGAGGATATCCTGGCGCGCTTCCACCGCATGCGCGGCTGCCGTACGCTCTGGATCCCGGGCACCGATTCCGCGGCGCTCGCCACGCAAACAAAAGTTGAGAGCCTCATTTACAAAAAAGAAAAGAGGACACGCTACGATTTTACGCGAGAGGATTTCCTCGCCCGCGTCAACCAATTCGCCAAAGAGAGTGAGCGCACCATCCTCAACCAGGTGAAGAAGATGGGCTCCAGCTTGGACTGGAGCCGCTACGCCTTTACCCTGGACGAGCGACGCTACCGCGCGGTGACGGAAGCATTTGTGCGCATGTACGAAGCGGGCCTCATTTACCGCGGCCACCGCATTGTTAACTGGGACCCCAAAATGCAAACGACGGTCTCTGATGACGAGGTTGCGTATGTGGAGGAAACAACTCCCTTCTACTACCTCCGCTATGGCCCCTTCACCATCGGCACCGCGCGCCCCGAAACCAAATTCGGCGACAAGTATGTCGTGATGCATCCCGATGATGCGCGCTACGCGCAGTATCAGCACGGCCAGAAAATAACCGTGGAGTGGATTAACGGTACCGTGGAAGCGACCATTATCAAGGACGCGGCCATTGATCCCGAATTCGGCACCGGGGTTATGACCATTACTCCGTGGCACGATGCGGTGGACTTTGCCATAGCCGAGCGCCACGGCTTAGACAAAGAGCAGATTATTGATGAGCAAGGCAAACTCCTCCCTGTGGCGGGTGAGTTTGCCGGTATGCATATACAAAAGGCGCGCCCGCGCATCGTGGAGAAACTGAAAGAAAAGGGCCTGGTGGTGCGCGTGGACGAGCGTTATACCCACCGCATCGCCACCAACAGCCGCGGCGGCGGCATCATTGAGCCGCAGATAAAAGAGCAATGGTTCGTGGCGGTCAACAAGGAGTTTCCCATGCCCCCCAGCCGCTTTTCCACCCTCAAAGAGGGCGCGCCGGTCACCCTGAAAACCATTATGCGCGAAGCGGTGGCGAGCGGCGATATCCGCATCATGCCATCGCGCTTTGAGAAAATATACTTCCGATGGATTGACCAGCTGCACGACTGGTGCATCAGTAGGCAAATTTGGTACGGGCACCGCATACCGGTGTGGTACCGCGGTGAGGAGCGCTACTGCGGTGTCACCCCGCCAGAGGGAGAAGGGTGGGAACAAGACCCCGACACCTTGGACACGTGGTTTTCCTCGGGATTGTGGACCCTCTCCACCCTGGGGTGGCCCGAGGAAACGGAAGATCTCGCCACCTACCACCCTACCAGCGTATTGGAAACCGGCTACGACATCTTGTTTTTCTGGGTGGCGCGCATGATTCTCATGACAGGATTCTTGCATGGCGAACCCCCCTTTCGCGCCGTATACCTGCACGGCATGGTCCGCGACGAGAAGGGGCGCAAAATGTCCAAATCTCTGGGCAACATCATTGACCCGCTGGATCTCATACAAAAGTACGGTGCAGACGCGCTGCGCCTTGCGCTCATCATTGGCGCTGCGGCCGGCAATGACATCAAGCTCTCCGAAGAGCGGGTGCGTGGCTACAAACACTTTGCTAATAAACTCTGGAATATTGCACGGTTTGTACTCAGCCGCACCGAAGGCGTTTCACTGGAGCGTGATTTTGCCGCGTGGCAAGAAGAGGACCGTGCGCTGATAGCCGCGCGCGATGCATTACTGGAGGAAGTAACAGAAGATCTCACGCATTTTCGCCTGCACCTTGCGGCGGACAAACTCTACCACTACGTGTGGGATGTGTTTGCGGCGCAGATTATTGAAGAGAGCAAGCCGATTTTGGAAGGCGCAGACCGCGCGGCCGCCGCTTCGCGCGCCCAATTACTCCTGCATACGCTGGATGCGCTTTTACGCGCGCTGCACCCTTTTGTCCCTTTTGTTACCGAAGAAATTTGGCAATCGTGGCCGCACCGTGACCGGCCGCTCTTAATGGTTGCCCGCTGGCCTATAGGCACGGACCGCCGGGAAAAGTAGGCGGCGCGGCACTGCAGCACCACTTCCCCGCTCCGCTGCGTTATTCCACACCGCACAGCGCCTGCGCGTGCGCACATGCGGTATACTTGAGCGACAGCGGACGCTGCGATACCCCACATGTTTTTAGATAATATCCCCACATTTCTTATCGCATTCGCGGGAGGATTTTTGCCGGCGCTTATCTGGCTGTGGTTCTTCCTTAAAGAAGACAGGGAACACCCGGAGCCACGGGCACTCATTTTTCTCGCATTTCTCGGGGGCATGCTCGCCGTGCTCATTTCATTGGTATTGGAGCACCTCACGGGGGCATGGGGGCTGGTCGGGTTGCCGCTCATTTTCTTGTGGGCGTTCATAGAGGAAGGCGTAAAATTCGCCATGGCGGGAATTACCGTGCTCTGGCGCAAGCAAGACGACGAACCCATTGATCCTGTGATTTACCTGATTACCGTAGCGTTGGGATTTGCCGCCTTAGAAACCTCGCTCTTTCTTTTGGCGCCGCTGCTGGAGCGCGATGTCTCCTCCGCCATCATTAACGGTAATCTGCGGTTCTTGGGTGCGGCGCTGCTGCACGTTATTTCATCGTCGGCAGTGGGGGTTGCGCTGGCCTTCGCGTTTTACCGGCCTCTCGTCACCAAGATTATGTACGGCGCGCTCGGGCTCCTGGTGGCAACTGTATTGCACGCACTCTTTAACTTTTCTATAATGGAGTTTAACGGAAGGGCGGCAATGGTAGTCTTCTTTGTGGTCTGGATTGCCGTTATCGTACTTCTCTTGCTGTTTGAAAAGGTGAAGCGCATTTATCAGCCCTTACTAGTCATTAAAAGAAAACGATAATCTCCTATGAGTACCCGCCACAAGAAAAAGTCTTTTTTTGAGAGGCTGACCGGTTCAGTGAGTGTGGACGAATACGATGATTTTGAAGAGGGCAATGAGGGGTACGGAGCGCACGAAGCACCGGAGCGCTTTGCCGCAGAAGAGGAACGCGCACCTCAACGCGAAGAAGATAATCATTGGATGGAAGAGGAATTGGAAGAGGGGCAGCTAACGGTAGACGTCTTCCAAACCCCGGATGAAATCGTCATCAAGTCTATAGTGGCGGGAGTAAACCCCAGTGATTTAGATGTTTCTATCACACGCGACATGGTCACCATACGCGGCAAGCGGGAGGAGAAAAAAGAGGTGTCCGACGAAAACTACTTCCACAAAGAGCTTTACTGGGGTTCATTTTCCCGCACCATCCTCCTCCCTTCAGAAATAGATGTGGAGGGCGCGCAGGCGCAAGAGAAGCATGGGCTGCTCACCATCCGTCTCCCCAAAATAGACAAAGAAAAGATGACCAAGATAAAGGTTAAGAGCACTTAGCGCTGCCTCTCTGCCTTTACAGCCTACACGGTTCACAACCGCTCCGCCCGTGAGCGGTTGTTTTGGATATGAAAACGCGTGTGTGCGCACCATCCCGTTTACTTACGCGGCACTGATACCCTCACCTGCGCCCCGCGTCAACATAGCGCCGCGCACCACATCCCTTCTTCCTTTTCAATAGGCCAACCGCACGTGCTACCCATTGCTTTTCTAAAAAACCAGAAGTTTTGTTCTGTGCTCGGGGGCGGACTCGAACCGCCGACACCTGGTTCTTCAGACCAGTGCTCTAACCAACTGAGCTACCCGAGCGCACCTATAACTGTACCGCGAAGCAGCTGCAACTTCAAGCGCAATGCCTGTGGCATGCCCGCACTACCACGCGCCCTGTGGTGCCTGCTACGGCAGCAGCCTCTTGAGGAGCGCGCCTACCTCATCCATGTCGGGCAAAGCGCCCGCTCCCTCGCGCAGGGCGCCATACGTTTGCGCCAGATCCCCCAGGAGGGGCTGAAGAAAGTAATAGTACGCTAAAACCGGCAGCCCTAGCACCAACAGCAATGTGGCCATGCGCGCGGCAAACCCCCACACCTGCGCGCGGCGCATCTTCTTCAAGAGCCGGTTGTTCTCTTTGGTAAGGCGCACATTTTCCCGCAAGAGAAGCTCCATTTTTTTTAGATGTTCTTCCTCCATAGCCGTGCCAACCACCCGCCACCCACAGTATAGCAAGGAACGGCGCTACAGATAAAACAACGCGCTCTCACCCCCTTCGTATGCGCCGCGACGGCAGGCACATGCGCTGGCGGCATTTTCCTGCGGCAACACCTTGCGCGTGCAGTGTATCTGGCGTAGAGTAACGGGTAACATACCTTACCCCTATGACACCAGAAAAACACTCTGCCGGAACTGGCGGCAACGGCGATAATAAAAAATACGAGGAGGAGGTGGCCGGGCGTCTGCGCATACCCCAAGAAGACGCAAGGGTAATGCTGGAGCGTTTTGCGGCGGTCGTAGAGGAAATGCGGGTACTTAAGGAAGATTTCCAGGAATTTCTTAAGGACCAAGTGCCAAACAGGGAAGGAGAAGATGCCCGCTATGTGGCATGGGAGCACAGCATTGCACAACTGGAGCGTTTTGCGGCGCAATTACTGGATGAGGCCGCCTATGATTGCACGGTGTTTTATCGGGAATACATGAAAGCAATCAGAGTACTGGGTGAACAGGCGGCATTGCTTCAATATGCTATTGAAAACGCTGAAGACAAAGAGAGTAAAGTAGTACAGGAAGCCCGTGCGCAGTTGGCGCGCATTGAGCAACTCACTGCCACCGTTAACCAATTACGCAAAGAGTTGGAGGAGCACTTCCCTTCCCTGTAGGGCCGCACGCAGTTGGCACAGAGTTCAATGGGCTGGCCCGCCACTCGGCAGCGGTTTTGCGGTGCCCGTGTGTTGCACTTGCACCTCTCCTGCGCATATTGTCAGGTATGGTGCCGTAGCGCGTTAACGGTTATCAGACTACCATCGCGACTTTGCGGCAAGAAAGCGGACGCCACCACACTACGAAGGTGCAGCATTATAATCGCGCCCACAAAGGCAAGCTGCATTTTGTGTGGCGCGCGCATGGCTATGTGCAAGAACACACCTGCCCCAGTACAAGCGGCGATCATTGCGGCGGTGGGGGTTCCACTTCCTCTGCCGCCCAAACTACTTCTGTACCCCAAAAATCGGAGATAAAAAAACCCCCTACCAAAGACCGGATGAAATCGCCGCACGCAACCATGCACTCACCCGCTTTGCACAAAGTGATAGTGCGAATACCGCGCGCAGCAACACGCCTACGATAAAGAATACCGAGGCGCGAGCGGCAACTCCGCTCCTGCATAAAGCCGCACAGCGGGAATGCACGACACCGCAAAGTATATGGACGGCCCGCAGGGACGCCCTTCCGCAGTGCCCTGAAAAATCCGGTGCCCCCGGCAGGAGTCGAACCCACATTTCCTCCTTAGGACGGAGTTGTTCTATCCATTGAACTACGGGGGCGCTTCCCGCGGTGTTAGTATGCCCGCTCCCGGCGCAAAACGCAAAAGCGGGGTGAGGGCCCCGCTTTGCGCTGACAATGGGCTGGTTTCGGTACTGCCCATCCCAGAGCGGCCACGAAATACCGAGGCGGCAGTTTTCTTATTCTGTGATGCCCAGGAGCTCTTTGAGCCGCGCCTCGTCAAAACCCACGACAATTTCATCGCCGACCACAATGACCGGCACGCCCATTTGTCCGGTTTTTTGCACCATCTCATCACGTTTTTCCGCATCCTCCGCCACATTGTAATCGGTGTACGCTACGTGATGCCTGTCAAAAAATTCCTTTGCCGCGTGGCAAAAATGGCAGGTGGGGGTGCTGTAAATCACCACGCTTTTTTGTTCTGATTCCATAGCGGTACCAAAAATTAATAATAAATAATAAGCGAGCGTAAGTACGCACTTGCAGTATACCACAAAAGCGCACGACATATGCGTGTATGCTACAATACGGTGCGTGCCTAAGCCGCCGCGCGGCTCCAATAAGTATGGTCACCTTCTTTTTTCGCAGCAGAAAAGACATTCGCCTCAATCGGGTAGAGAGTGTGCGCCCGGGTGTGTGGGTGCATGCCGAGGAACCGGACGAGCAGGAAATACAGGCGCTGTGCCGCGATTTGCAGGTGGAGGAAACGCTGTTGCGTGATGCTTTGGACCGCTATGAAGTGCCACGATTTGAAATAGAAAATAACGTTGCTTATTTTTTCACTCGCGGCGTCTTCAAGAAAAATAACGAAACACGGACCGCACCTATCCTGCTGGCAATAGGCGGCACATTCGTGCTCACGGTAACCCCTCAAAAATTGGAGGTACTTGCGAGGCTCTCCCAAAAAGACTCTCCCATAGTAACCACCCAGAAGACACGATGGTTTATTTACCTCATGCTCGCCCTTACCGCCTCATACACCAATGCGCTCACCGAGGTGCGCCGTGAAGTCCAAAGAAGCCGCAGGCGCATTGAAGAAATACGCAGTAAAGACATTATTCGCTTCGTCTCCCTGGAAGATACCCTTACGGAATTTATCACCGCGCTCGTCCCCACCAACGTGGCACTTAAAGAGCTCATTGAGAGAAATATTTTAGATATGTTTCCCCAAGACGAAAATGAAATGGAGGAGCTGCTGCATGCCAATGACCAAGTAGTGGAATCAGCGCGCTCCCTGCAGCAAACCATTGCTGCCATCCGCTCCACCTATGCCACCATCACCACACAGAACCTCAATCAGGTGATAAAGCTCCTCACCGCACTTACCATCATTCTCACCGTTCCCACCATCGTATCCTCCTTTTTCGGCATGAACGTAGCCGTGCCCCTTCAGAACAACCCACGCGCCTTCTGGCTTATTGCCGCGGGCACGCTGTTTACCTCCTCACTCATCGGCTATTTTTTTGCCAAGAAAGAGTGGCTATGAGATCCACGTGCAGGAAGCACGATTACCGATGCGCGTGTGTAATGGCGCCCCCCGGACTCCAGCGCCAACGCAGCTGCCGTCCGCGCCCGCTGCCTCATTGCACCCCCTTGGTGTTCCCGCCCTCAATCAAAACGTAGATCTCCTCCCCTTCCTTTCCCACATCAAACTTTTTACGCAGTTCCTCCTCAATGCCCTCCGGTGTAGCAAGGCGCTGGATTTCTGATTCCAGGCGCTCCATCCGCTCCTTCAGCGCCGCCACCTCGCGCGCCACTTCCTCCTTTTTTTCCGCCGAGATGCGCATTTTACTGTATGCATTCCATGTGGGAAACACCAGGAGCACAAAAATAGTGCCTGCAAGAGCGACGGCGGGCTTTGAATACACAATGCGCCGCAGCTTGCGCTTTTCGTAAAACTCAAGCCACATAAGGGGTTCTTGGTGGAGGGAACGCGCTTTGCATCACCCCACGAAAACCAGTATACTACAGGGGCAAGAAAACCCTTTATCCACATACGTTATTGTGCCGCATGGGTATGTCGCTCCTCTTTCACAAAAAAACCAAAAAAATCATCCGCTATGTCTGGATGGTGTTCGCGGTACTCATTATTTTAAGTATGGTGATTGTATACTCCGGCTTTACCGCGATTTTTTAATCGCAAGCCACATGCCAGGCGCGCAGGCGCGCTAGGCGCTGTCCGTCCGCACCATTTTCATAAATACCTCATGGGGAATATCCACTTTCCCCCGCTGTCTCATTTTCTGCTTGCCTTTTTTCTGTTTTTCCAAAAGCTTCATTTTGCGGGTCACATCGCCCCCGTAGAGCTTTGCGGTCACATCCTTGCGGAATGCAGAGAGGGTGCGTGAGGCAAGTATCCGCCCACCTACCGCAGCCTGGATCTTAACTGCAAATTGCTGGCGCGGCAAAAGCCCGTGCAGTTTCTCCACCACTGCCTTAGCTTCTTCCTGCGCGCGGTGGCGCGCCACCACGCGGGAAAACGCCGGCACGAGTTCTCCCGCCACCAGCACATCCAGACGCACCACCTCTGCCGGGCACATCTCTGCGAGTTCATAGGATACGGACGCATAACCAGAGGTGGCGCTCTTGAGCCGGTCAAAAAAATTACGCATGAGCTCGCGCAGCGGCATGGAAAAAGAAAGGGATACCCGACCGTCCGCAAGGGTTTCCGTATGGGTGGCGATGCCCTCAAATTCATGCAGGAGTGGGGCGAGGGCGCTCGTGTAAGCAGCAGGCGCGATAATGGTGCCTTCCACCCACCGCTCACGCACCGCGCGTATGTGGTGCGCATCGGGGAAACAATGGGGCGCGTATATGCTTTTCTGCGTGCCATCCATGAGCGTTACCTCATACGCGATAGTGGGTGCAGTCACAATGAGCGAAAGCGAGAACTCGCGCCGCAGGCGCTCAGTCACTATTTCCATATGTAACATGCCCAAAAACCCGCAGCGGAACCCTCGCCCCAACACACCTGAGGATTCCTCCTCATAGGAGAGCGACGAGTCTGAGAGGCGCAGGCGATCCAGCGCCTGCCGCAGAGATGCAAAATCATCCTGCGATTCAGGGTATAGACTGGACCACACCACCGGTACGGGCTTTTGATAGCCGGGAAGCGGCGGCACAGATGCATGGGCATCCATTACCGTATCTCCCACCGCCGCAATGCCGGGCTTTTTAATGCCGGTTACGATATAGCCGATTTCCCCGCCCGCTAATTGCTCACAGGGTTCCCGCGCGGGATGGAACGTCCCCACCTCCAGCGCGGTAAATGGCGCGCGGGATGCCGCAAAGCGCAATTTCTGTCCCTTGCGCACCTCGCCGCCAAACACGCGCGTGTACACGATAACCCCGCGGTGGTTGGAGTATTGGAAGTCAAAAATAAGGCCGCGGAATGTGTCAGGGTGTGCATCGGCCGAGGGGGGCGGCACGCGCACAATGATTGCATCCAAGAGCTCCCGCACCCCCGCCCCGGTTTTACCCGATGTTTCTATAATCGCATCCACATCGCAATCCAACAGTGCCGCGAGCTCTAGTTTTATCTCATCCACACGCGCGGTCGGCATGTCCACCTTGGAAAGCGCGGGGATAATGGCCAAACCTTGTGCGCGCGCCATCGCGAGCACCGTGAGCGTCTGCGCCTGCACGCCCTGGGTAGCGTCCACGAGCAATACCACCCCCTCCACCGCTTTGAGCGCACGGGACACTTCGTAAGAAAAATCAATGTGCCCCGGTGTATCAATCAAATGCAGGACATGCTCCGGTTCCGTAGGTGCGCCACCGCGGCGCCACCGCATACGCACCGGCGCCATCTTAATGGTGATGCCACGCTCGCGCTCCAGTTCCATGGAGTCAAGTACCTGCGCCTGCATGCGCCGCCCGTCTATTGTACGGGTAATCTCAATCATGCGGTCCGCCAGCGTACTCTTCCCGTGGTCAATATGGGCGATGATGGAAAAGTTACGTAAGTGCTGCATAACGCCAAATGCGAGAGGAAAATACACTGTGGCTGTGGCGTCCACTTCTGTGCGCGTAGTCACCCACTGCACCGTGACCTTTAACTCTCTTGTTCGGGGAGAATGGGCTTTTGGCGCCAGAGTTTTCCGGAGAGGGCGCGTGAGGCCTCTACCACCTCCTGGCTCTTCAACAAAAAGAGCGTACCAACGGTAGTCGCTACGCCGCCCACGCCTGCCACCAACCCTTGCGTAAAGATACCAAAGAACGTGTTGATGTCCACCACGTCATCCATAATGCCGAGTAGCGCATAGCCGGCCGCGCCTCCTGCCAACGCCGCCATAAGGGCGCGCAGTGCCGTCGCCGCGGGAGCGGCGGCATAGTGGCGTGTGCCAAAATGAACCGCAAAATACGCCGCAAGTATGCCCGCATGTACCACTGCGCCAATACTGAACGCCAAGGGAAGCAACAGGACGTTCGTGCCGGGCAATCCTTCCACCCGAAGGAAGTGCGCCAGCGCCGCCTGCAATCCCAAATTTTCCCGCCACAGCTCCTGCAGGCCCAGTGCGGAAAATATAGCCACCACACCCGCAATACCCCCCGCAAGAAGAGGGACGCGCGTATTCCCCGCCGCATACAGGCCGCGCACCAAGAGGAGTGTTGCAGACTGCGCCGGGAGCGAAAACACAAAGAGCGCGAGCGCAGCGGCGGTAAGGCGCGTATCCGCCCAATCAAATGCGCCACTCCCCAACACCACGCGCACAATTTGTGCCCGAAGGATGATAACCAGCACCGCAATGGGAATGGTCCACAAGAGAATATGCCGCAGCGCAGTGTATATCTGGGTAAAGAATTGGTGGCGCTTGCCTCCGGCGTAGAGGCGCGCGAGGGTGGGAAATGCGGCGACTGAGTAGCTCACCCCCACAATAGCGAGCGGCACTGAGAGGAGGTTGAACGAGAATTGCAGTACCGCAATAGCGCCCGTACCGACACCCGCGGCAAGCGCGGTAAACAACAGAAACACCAGTTGGTTCATAGAAAGCGCCAGTGTGCGCGGAAGGGAGAGGCGGCCTATCCGCGCGAGCAAACACCAGCGTATCCGGAACGTGACGAAAGGCAGCATGCCTTCACGCGCTACAAA
>WFWH01000025.1 GCA_015491245.1 Patescibacteria group bacterium
CGGAGAAATACTGGAAGGAAAGGGCAATCCGCTCCTCGCCGAATACTTTGCCGCGGCAATCTCCGATTCCTTGGGCGAGGCATACCTCCCTGTACTGCGCGAGAAGATAGAGGCAACCTACGGCATTCCCGCAGCGCAGCAGGTGGAATAGCGTGCCAGCTGTGCGCTGCAGCAACACACCGCCCGCGGCACGCACGCCGCGGGCGGTGTCTGTGAATCGGGCGCCGCGGTATGGCCCTAAGACGCCACACTGCGCGGCTTGATCGTGGTACGGAAATGGAGTTTCGCTACACGGCACGGTACGTGCCGAGCGATTCGCGCGTCCCCGCACGCAGGATAGTGCGGCTCCCGTCTTTCTGGACTTGGTAGAGGATGCGATACTCTTTTCCCCGCTTGGTAAACAATTGTATGCGCCAGCAATTACCCCCGCCGGAGAGTTTTTTTATCCTCATATCTTTTAGTGCGTCTCGAGGATTTACCACGCGCGCGAGTACGGACAGCAGCTCGTCTTTCGCGACATTTTGCCGCACCACCAAGTCGGTGAGTTCTTTTTGCACGCGCGCGTCGGCGATGCCGAGTTTTTGGATGTCCCTTTTTATTTCCTCCCTGATTGCGCTTTCCCGCCTCCCCTTGTCTTCTTTGGCGGCCTTCTTTGGATTTTTCACCGCCTCCATAAATTGGCGGTATCCGTGCGCGACATCATCCATCTCCGCTACCGCCGCCGTTCCCGTTCTGAGTTCTTTCTCTATTTGCTCCAAGGTGCGCAGCAGCCGCGCGCGTGTGTCCCGCGCCGCACGGTTCTTCACCACATCAAACGGAACGGCGCGAACGTGCCTGATAAGTTGGTTAATGAAGTATATCCGGTGCAGCGGCGTCCGGAGCGAAAGCTGCTCCTCAAGGTCCTGCGCAAGCGCGGCGTCGGAATTGGCACTATCCAGCAAAAGCGCTATGTCGTTGACGTGTGCCTCTTGCCGCTTATAGGGATTGATCACATGGGCGATAATGCTTCTCGCCTCCGCTTTCAAATCCTTTTTTCCCAACGCTGCAACCAAACTGCGCACCTCATCCTCGGTGTATGTCCCCTCCTGGCCGGCCATTTCCTGCAGCTCGTTCATGACGCGAATAAAATCCTCCCGGGACATGGGGCTGCCCTTATACGGTTTTCCGGTAATAACTTTCCACAAAAAGCGCCCGAGATCCTCAGGGCGCTTAACATCCCCCATCTCATCCCAAACGGTATCCGACGACACCTCCTGTGGTTGTTTTGCACCAGGATGAGATTCCATGTGCATTGCCGGCCCGCGCCATGCGCGCCACACTTGCAGTATACCACTGAAAGTATGGCCGTACCGCGCGCAATCCGGCTATGCGCACCACGTTGCAATCCGCGCAAGCATGCTTCCCCGCCACAACATAAAACGCACACGGCGCCCCTATCGGGCCAATATAACGCACCGCCACTCCCACATCCCAAGAGTATGGAGGATGTCCGGTTCTCTTTCGGAAGCGAAAGTTACATTTGGTGGTGTATCTAAAGGGGGAACTACATCCTCTCGCCACGCTGTGCGCAGGTCGAGCGTGGCGGGAGAAAATGAGCAGCTCCGCTGCGCGGCCTAATAAATTCAAGTTTTTCTTTGGCGGAATACAAATTTGAGCGTGTGGAGGACGCACAAAATAACTCTTTTAAATTCAAGTAGAGCGTGATTGGATCGCCGATGAAAATTGGCTCACCGCACCACGCGCACTGAATCGCCATTTTGGCGATGCATTTAAGGCAGTAGTCCACCGACCCATCTGCGTTAAAAAGCCCATGCAAAGCAGCCACTGTCCGCAAGGAGGCGGACGGCTCACATGTGCAATTTCCTGCCCAGCAGAGGAGGAAGAATTTGGCCACTCTTGAGGATCGCGCTTTGCGCTCGCTGTGGCCTCGCTCCCTCGAGCCCCACGCGGCAGCTCGCTTCCTTGCATGATCAGAGTCGGCTTCGCGCCGCCTCGGTTCAAATCCCTCCTCTCTCTCGCAAGCCGATATCCTCGCACGCGGCACGTGCGCGTTCTTGTGTGCGGAGGGGGAGGGATTCGAACCCTCGAGGGGCTTTTAGACCCCTGCCGCGTTAGCAGTGCGGTGCTTTCGACCACTCAGCCACCCCTCCTTTCTGCAAACCCTATATTTATAATTTATACTATAGCGCAAGGCCGCGTATTTTTCCACACCTATTCCAGTCTATTTCGTGACAACCGCGCCCGCCCTTTATGGGTTTATTCAGAGCACGGCAGTGGCGTGGTGCCACTGCTCCTAAAGCGCTCTGCTTGCTTTTTGTGCACCGCATACCCTGCTTCGGCGCACTTCTCTTGCCCATTTATGGGGAATTCTCTCTTCTTTTGTGCGGCTCTCTTACTCCCCCCCTCCGCTTTTCCCCTCCCCCATGGCGCTGCTCTGGAGCTTCAGGTGCCGTCTGCGCGCCGTCAGGGGCATTGGGGGCAAGAGCGCCTTTGTCCTCTTTTCCTTCGGAGTGCATCCCTGCCGCAGCAGGATCCTCCCCCTGATTCTCTTGCTGCACAGGCGCACACGGCACTGTGGGGAAGGTAAAGATAACTGTGGTTCCCTTCCCCTCTTCACTCTCAATGGCCACCTCACCCCCGTGCCCTTCCACAATTTTTTTCATAAGGTATAGCCCAAGCCCGGTGCCCGATGTCTGCATGAGTTGAGCATTGGGTGCGCGGAAGAATTTGGAGAAGAGACGGTGCTGTTCCTCCTTGGGAATGCCGATACCCGTGTCGCGCACACTCACCACCACCTTGTCGCCCTTGCGCGCAAAGGTCACCCGCACCTCTCCGTGTGGCTCAGTGTATTTGACGGCATTATCAATGGCGTTCTCCAGTGCCATTTCCAAACGATCCGGATCATAGTGCATGCAAATATCCTCGGGCATTTTTTCGGCACGCAGCGTGACCCCTTTGCGTCGCGCGCGCTGCCGCAGGCGCGCCACTGCCGTCTCGAGTGTCTTTGCCAACGGCGCCACCTTGAAAGTATAGTCAAAGCGCCCCCCCTCTATACGCGCAATATCCAAAAGGTCATTGATGAGGGTAATGGCAGACTCTGCTGCGGTAAGGCCATTCCTTACCATCGTTTTTTGATCCTCGTTGAGCGGCCCCATCTCACCATTGGCGAGGCTCATCAGTGACCAACGGATACCGGTGAGTGGCGTACGCAGTTGATGTGCCGCCACTGAGACAAATTCCGACTTCACCTTATCCAACTCCTCCAGACGTGCATTGGCTTCGGAGAGCTCGCGATCGCGGCGCACAAGTATTTTACCCACCCGATCCATATCACGATTGAGCGCCCGTAAGCGCTCATTTGCCTCCATAAGGCGCTGCTCCTTTTCCATGAGCTGGCGGGCATTGTCCTGAACCTGGCGCACCAAACGTGCCAGTTTTTCATTTGCTTGCTCCAGCGCTTTGGTGCGATACTCCACCTCTTTCTGCAAATGCAGGGGTTCATCGGCGATGCGCGCGGCCATGGCGTTAAAGGCGCGTGCCAGTAACCCCAATTCATCACCTCGGCTTTCCTCCATGCGCGCGGTAAAATCCCCGTGCGCAAACCGCTCCACTCCTTCACGCATGCGTACGAGAGGCCTATGGACGTGTCGTCGGAAAAAGCGCGCCGTGACTACCAGCATCACCAGCATCACCACACCAAAGGAAATCAAAATGGTAAGGGAAAGGTAAACGCTCTCATACACGCGGCGCGCGGGTACCTCAGCGACCACCGCCCAGTCAGTACCTCTCAACGGCTCCCAGGCCGCCAGCATCTTCGTACCGGCGGGACTCGTGTAAGAAAAGACGCGATTGTCACCGCGCGCAAACGCGATGTCTGCTGGTGTGGGCACCCGCGGTACGGTGCCGCCCACACCCTGGGTACGTATCGGCCACAGTGTCTTCCCTTGGGCATCAATAAGGCGAATGGTGATATCACTTTCATAAGAAAGCACGCTTACCCATGGGCGAAAATCAATATACGCCGCCAATACACCACGTATCGCCCCCTCCTCTCCCCACAACGGAAATGCCCAAAGCAATTGCGGAACGCCGTCGGCGCGGTAAAACGGTGCAGAGCGGTACTGCTCACCTCGGAACACCTGGGCGAAGAACTGTGCCAGTTCTCTCTCTCGTGATTCAGGAGGGAGAAGCGCAATGCGCTGCATATCTCCCGTTGCCACAAAATCACGAACCCACTGTTCCCGCCCCTCCGCATCATACGCAACGAGGCGCAAGAGCGGCAGTTGCTTCTGGAACAAGGCTATGAGCGGCGGGGGAATGCGCAACGCTTCATCCGTGAAAGAGGCTGCGAGCGAGAGATGTTCCCCCACCCTCTCCAACATCTCTCCCGCATCACGCGCGGCGCGCGCGGCGCGCGCGCGCGGAAGGCGCTCTGCCACTTCACGACTCTCGCGGTAGAGTAAAAACGTATGCACGAGCAGCACCGTAATGATGAGTACCCCAAAAGAAAGGAGTATCGCCATAAAGCGAAACCCTATCTGTTGTTGTCTTTTGAGTGCTGATGCGGAGGCAACGAGATAATTCATACGAGAGCGCACCGGACCTCTACCCGATGGGGTGTAGGTACGGCAATGGTGTGCGCGTGATGTGCTCGCTATTTCTTGTGCGCCAAAATCTCTTCAATGCGCTCCTTGATTTCATGGGGTGCCATATTGGCCTTTATTAGGTAATCCGCGGCACCGGCATTCATCCCCCGCTCAATTTCTTCTTTTTGCCCCAAATTGGATAAAATCACCACCGGTATGTCTCGATATTCCGGCATCGCCTTCAAGCGCGACAAGAAAGAAAACCCGTCCTCCCCGGGAAGCATAATATCCAAGCAGATGAGGTCTATCTTGTGGTTTTTAAGAATTTCTTCTGCCGCTACAGTATCCGCTGCCTGATACACATTAAAGGTGTCATGCAGCTTCCGCGCGAGTAAATCGGCAATAAACATGTCGTCTTCCACCACCATAATCGTTTGCCTCTTCTCGTCTGCAGCTGCTTCTTTTACGGGCGCGGCTGTGGTGGCATCATCTTGTCCCAGGGCACTCTTGGCGGCAGGCGCAAGCGCTCCCCCCTCTTCCAGCTGCGCACGCACTTTTTCCAGTACCTCGTCGGGATCAAAATTGAGCTTCACGAGATAATCGCGAATACCCATGCGCTGTGCGCGCTCGATTTCTACTTTTTGCCCGGAGTTGGAGATGACAATCACCGGAAGATCGGGCAGGAGGTGCGCTTCCTCCATTTTTTCCAGCACCCCGTAGCCGTTGAGCTTGGGGAGCATCATATCCAGGAGCACCAGATCGGGTTTTACCTCGTGCAGTTTCTGCACACCCTCCATACCATCAAAGGCAACTACTACCTCATATCCCGCCCGGGTCAATTTTTCGGTGAGGATGGAGGACAAAATTTCCTCATCTTCAATGAGGAGAATTTTCTTTTTGCCAGATTCGGACATAGTGCCGCTAGGTTAGCCGAGAGGTCACTCTCCCTTCCTACTATACGGCACAGCGCCGCCGCGCGCGAGAAGCGCATGTGGATTGTGTGCCTATTTCACGCACGATGAGAGAGCGCAGCGTGGTCTGTTATACTCAAGCCCATGCAGCCCGCACAGCCGCTCGCGCGCACATTCCGCCTTACCCCGCTACAGCAAAAGGCGCTGGGTAAGCTTGGAATACACACCGTAGGCGACCTCTTGCGGCACCTTCCGGCGCGCTACGAGACCATAGAAGAGGTGCGGAGCACCGCATCCCTTGCTGCGGGAGAAAAAGTGGTGGTGTACGGTATGTTCTCCCAGCTGGAAACCGGCAAGACCTGGAAAACAAAAAAACCGCTCGCCGAGGCGTGGCTTTCCGACGGCACCGGGCGCATCAAGGTACGTTGGTTTCATCAGCCCTACCTCGCAAAAATGCTGCAGGAGCAGACTCTCTATAAAGTAAGCGGCACGGTAAGCGGGTCCGGGGGGAAATTGTATTTAAGCAACCCCGAAGTTACCCGCGCAGAGATAAGCGCGCGGGAAATGGAAGCGTCACTCTTTCGCCGCAACGCAAAAGAAGAGATATCAGCAAAAGCTAACGGCGTGCATACCCCCACGCTCTTTGCGGTCTACCCCGAGTCACACGGCGTGACCAGCCGCTGGTTTCGGCATGCCGTGGCCAAGGCAATAGCCGCAGGCGCACACCATGCACTGGAAGACCCACTGCCCCAAGAGATCCGCGCCCGCTACCGCCTCCCCACCTTGGCCACTGCCTTGGTGTGGATACACCAGCCCCGCACCCTCAGTGATGCAACAGCGGCACGAAAGCGGTTTGCGTTTGAGGAAATTTTCACCCTGCAGGTCCTCCTCGCGCAAAAGCGGCGCGCGCGGCAGCTGCGCCCCTCACTTACCCTCGCTCCTCCGAAAGAGGCGGTGCGGCGCTTTATCGCGCGCTTTCCTTTCTCTCTCACCCGCGCGCAAATGCGCGCAGTGGACACCATACTCGCCGATTTGGCCAGCGAGGGGGCGATGGCGCGCCTTTTGGAGGGAGACGTAGGTTCGGGAAAAACGGCGGTTGCCGCCGTCGCGGTGTTTGCCGCGCTCGCCACCGCCCCGCCCGACAACCGCTGGGGGCGCGTACAAGCCGCCTATATGTGCCCGACCGAAATACTCGCCCGCCAGCAGTTTGAATCCTTTATAGAGTACTTCCGCGAGAGCGGCGTGCGCATCGGCCTCATTACCTCGTCGGGATGCCGCATTTTCCCCAGCAAAGTGCGCCCAGACGAGTCGGTAAAAATTTCCCGTGCGCAGCTTTTGCGGTGGGTTGCTGACGGCACGGTGGCGGCGCTCGTGGGCACGCATGCGCTCATCCAAAAAAGCGTAACGTTTAAAAACCTCGGCCTCGTCATCATTGACGAACAGCATCGCTTTGGCACCCTGCAGCGCGCAACCCTTACCCGCAAAGACCAGCGCGTACCGCACCTCCTCTCCATGAGCGCCACGCCCATACCGCGCACGCTGGCGCTCACGCTGTATGGCGATTTGGACCTCACCCTTCTGGACGAGCTGCCTCCGGGAAGAAAAAAAGTCATTACACGCCTCGTGCGCACCAAAGAGGAGGTAGAGGCCATGTATGCCGTGGTGCGGCGCGAGCTTGCCGCCGGGCGCCAAGCGTACCTTATCTGCCCGCGCATAGAGGAACCCGACCCGCAAAAAGCGCTCGCCTTGCAAGCAAAAAGCGCCGTGGAAGAAGCGCGCCGCATACAGGAAAAGGTATTCCCCGAGTTTCGGGTGGGCCTCGCCCACGGCAAACTCACTCCCGCAGAAAAAGAAGCGGTGATGCGCGCGTTTGCCGCGCACGAAATAGACCTCCTCGTGGCAACCAGCGTGGTGGAGGTGGGCGTGAACGTTCCCAACGCCACCGCCATTATCATAGAGGGCGCGGAGCGCTTCGGCCTTGCGCAATTGCACCAATTGCGCGGCCGCGTCATGCGCGCCGCGCACCAATCGTACTGCTTTGCGGTGTGCACCACGCGGGGAGGCGCAACCGCGCAAAAGCGCCTTACGGCATTCCAAAAAGCAAAAAACGGTTTTGCGCTCGCCGAGTTGGATCTGCAGCTGCGCGGGCCGGGCGAATTGTATGGCCGCGCGCAATCGGGGATTTCCGATATTGGCATGGAGGCCTTACAGAATATAAAGCTAGTAGAGGCGGCACGTACCGAAGCGCAGCAACTCGTCGCGCGTGACCCTTCACTCAACGCATACCCTGCACTTGCCGCGCGTGTAGCGGAGAAAGAAATACTGCACATGGAATGAACCGCACTGCGCGCGTCGTTGCCTTTTTCTCTGGTGTGCCCGGTAGGACTCGAACCTACGACCACGGAGGTATAAGCTCCGCGCTCTACCAACTGAGCTACGGGCACAAACGGTATACGCACCGTACCGTATCGCTACTATACCGCAAATGGTGCCGCTTCTCTAGCGCCGGCTGCCGCGAATGTTTTTCCATGCCGATGACTGACAAAAACTGGGTGCAGCAAGTGCGCGAAACCAGCAGCACGCTGGATTTGGAGGAGAGGGTTTCGCCTGGGGCGACCCTGCGCGCCTGCGCATGCTCGCGCAAGCCAAAAACAAGCTGTGCCGTTGGCTCGGGAGGTGCCGTGAACTCCTGCGCCCTGAAGCCGCGCTATGCCCGTATTGGCCTGACGCCGCGCATGTAAAGGGACACCTCAAATATAGGCCGTAGAGAGGGAAACAACGTACCCGCCGTGTGCTACTTTTCCACTCCCTCATCGGGGGAAGGGCGGTGTGTGGTGTGTTCCTTTTCCCTTTCCGCCTCCACCTCCTCGTGGATAATTTCTTTTTCCAAACTCTCCTGATGCTTGGGTTCAATACCATGCATCAAGAGTATCTTCTCATACTCGTCACGCTCCAATGTCTCCACCTCAATCAATTTTTTCGCTACGGCATCAAAGGCAGCGCGATGTTCTTTCAAGACCTGCTCGGCGCGCTGCAAGGCGTGCGCAATGATGCGCCGCACCTCTTCGTCTATTTCCGCCTGCACCTTCTCGGAGTGCTCCGATACTTCAGCACCCCGACCCGCAAGCGCGGCGCTGCTTTCACCCTCAAGCGCAATGGGGCCAATCTTGTCGCTCATACCCCAACGCGTCACCATATTGCGCGCCAGGGAAGTGAGTACCTGTAAATCATTTGCCGCACCGGTGGTGATATCACCAAAGACGAGGCGCTCCGCCACATAGCCGCCCAGCGACATCGCAATCCTGTCTTCAAATTGCCGCTTGGTCTGCAGCTTCCTGTCCTCTATCGGCAGGCTCAAGGTGTAGCCCGCCGCACGCCCACGTGAAATAATGGAAATTTTATGCACGGGGTCGGCATGCTCCAAGAGGGTGCCCACCAGCGCATGGCCCGCTTCATGGTACGCCGTAATGCGCTTCTCACGCTTGCTCAGCACATGGCTCTTGCGCTCGGGCCCCAGCATCACCTTTTCTATGGAGCGCACAAGGTCATACTGGGAAATATGCTTGCGGTTTTCACGCGCGGCGACAATAGCTGCCTCGTTCATAAGCGCATAGAGGTCTGCGCCGGAAAATCCCGGCGTGCGTGCGGCAATTACCTCCAAATTCACATCTTCGGCAAGTGGCTTTTTGCGCGCGTGTATCTTCAGTATCGCTAGCCGGTCTTTGCGGTCGGGCAGATCAATAACCACGCGCCGATCAAACCGCCCCGGGCGCAGGAGCGCGGGATCCAGCACGTCAGGGCGATTGGTTGCCGCCATGACAATGACTTTTTCATTGGGTTCAAACCCGTCCATTTCCACCAAAATCTGGTTGAGCGTTTGCTCGCGCTCGTCATTACCGCCACCGATACCACTGCCGCGCACGCGCCCCACCGCATCTATCTCGTCAATGAAAATAATCGCCGGCGCGCTCTGCTTGGCGAGGCGGAAGAGATCGCGCACGCGCGAGGCGCCTACTCCCACGAACATCTCCACAAACTCGGATCCGGAAATGGTGAAAAATGGTACGCCGGCCTCCCCCGCTACCGCACGCGCGAGGAGCGTCTTACCGGTGCCGGGCGGCCCCATGAGCAAGATGCCTTTGGGAATGCGCGCGCCGATATCCAAAA
>WFWH01000026.1 GCA_015491245.1 Patescibacteria group bacterium
CGCTTCCACCGTGCAGCGCAACCAAACCTCTGTGGTAGACATCATCGCCGCGGAACAGCAAAAGAAAAAGGGGGAGTCCGCGCCCGCACCAAAGGGCGGACTCGGCCTCTACGTAAAAATCGCGCTCACCGGCCTGTTTTTAGGCATGGCGACCGCTTCCGGTGTGGGGGTGTATGTCCTGCTGCAACGTGACACGCTTCAGCCGCCCCTCCAATACATCCCCGAACTTGTTTTTGCCAATGAAAACACCCAAGTGGACATCACCGGCCTTGAGCGGCGCGACCTTATGGCGGTGCTGCAGCGCGCCAAGGACGGCACCCGCCTGCGCCCGGGCGCCATCAACAACCTCTACCTCACCGTAACCGAGCCCGCGCCTGAGGGGGGCGAGGTGGTGCGCCTGGTCACCGCGCGCGAGTTCCTCTCGCGCCTGGAGGTGCGCGCATCTGATGCATTTCTCCGCAACTTGGAAGACACGTTCATGTTGGGCGCACACTCGCTCTCCCGCAACGAACCCTTTTTGCTCCTCAAGGTGAAAAATTTTGAGGTGGCATTCGCGGGCATTTGGCAATGGGAAAAAGACCTCAACGCCGATTTTGCGCCGCTGTTTGGCCCCGCGCGCATTGTCATCCCGCTCGAACAGAAGAAGGAGGAGGGTGCGACGACCACCACTGATGATTTCTTCTCGTCCCCCTTTGAGGACGCAGTGATTGCCAACAAAGAGGTGCGCCTCCTGCGCGACGAGCAGGGGAAGCCGGTATTCCTCTATGCCTTCCTTGACCGCACCACCTTGGTAATCACCACAAACGAAACCACCTTCAAAGAAATCGTCCTCCGCTTCACCTCGCGGCGGTTTTAGGGAGCGATGGCGCACAGGGTACCCGAGGCACAGGCGCTCCCCGCAGCTGCCGCGCGGCGCGGGCCGCATACGGGCGTGCCGCCGCAGCGGCACATGACGCGGGCGGCGCGCTCTGGTATACTGGCACCCAATGATTGATCCGGAAAAATTTCGCGCGCTGCTGCACGCGGAAAAGCAGCAATTGGAAGAAGAGCTCAAAGAAATCGCCGTGCGCGAGGGGGACACATGGGTACCCAAGCCGGGCGATTTAGATACGGAGCCGTCCGACAAAAACGAGTGGGCGGACGCGGTGGAGGAGGCGGAGGAACACATCGCGGTGGTGGCAGAGTTGAACCGGCGCTGGAAGAACGTGGTGCGCGCCCTGAAAAAAATAGAGGAGGGCACCTACGGCATTGACGAGATAGACGGCCAGCCGATTGAGGAGGAGCGCCTGAGGGCAAATCCCGCCGCGCGCACCCGCATCGCCAATATGGACAAAGAAGACACCCTGCCCGACTAGGGTAGGGTAGCCGCCCATGCTGCCGCTGCGCCACACGCAAAGCGTGGCGCAGCGGCGCAAACCCACGCTATACTGTGCAGCAATGGCGTTTGCCCGCATACGCGCCGCGCAGCCGGCGTTTCCCGAGGCTGAAGAGGTGGTGGTGGAGTGCGACCTCTCCCGCGGCCTCTACAGCTTTTCCATTGTGGGCCTCCCCGACAAAGCGGTGGAGGAGGCGCGCGACCGCGTGAGCGCGGCAATCAAACACGCGGGATTTCCGCCGCCCAAGCACCACACGCGCAAAATCGTTATCTCTCTTGCTCCCGCGGACAAAAAGAAAGAGGGGCCGCTCTTTGACCTTCCCATTGCGCTCGCCTACCTGTGCGCCGCGGGCGAACTCTCGTGTGATACGGAGGACCGCATGTTTGTCGGCGAGCTGTCGCTCGACGGCGCCGTGCGCCCCGTGCGCGGCGCGCTCGCCATTGCCATGAAAGCGCGCGCCCTCGGCATGCGCGCGCTGTATGTGCCGGCAGCCAATGCCGCGGAGGCGGCCATGGTGCCGGACCTCACCGTATACCCCGTTCCCTCCCTCGCCGCGCTGGTGCGCCACCTCGCGCCCAAGCACACCAAAAAACCGTCCGCCGCGGCAGCACCCGCTGGGCCCGCGCTTTCCCCCGCGCGCCCGCGCCCCTTCGCGCAGCTCCAGCGGCGGCGCGGGCGCGCGCCCGCACTGGACCTCGCCGACATCAGGGGGCAGGAGCTTGCCAAGCGCGCGCTCCTCATCGCGGCGGCGGGGCGGCACAACCTCGTGCTCTACGGCCCGCCCGGCACCGGCAAGACGCTCCTCGCGCGTGCCCTGCGCGATATCCTGCCGCCGCTTACCTTTGAAGAAGCGCTGGAGGTAACCACGCTGCACTCGCTCGCGGGTGCCTTGCGAGAGGAGATGATAGTCACACCCCCCTTTCGCGCGCCACACCACTCCGCATCGCACACCGCACTGGTGGGCGGCGGAACCGATCCCAAACCCGGAGAGATTACCCTGGCGCACCGCGGCGTGCTGTTTTTGGATGAGTTTCCCGAATTTGAAAAGCGCACCATAGAGGCGCTACGCCAGCCGCTGGAGGACCGCGTGGTCACCGTGTCGCGCGCGCGGCGCACCGTAACCTTTCCCGCCAATTTCACGTTAGTAGCCGCCATGAATCCCACTCCGTGGGGCGTGGGCGGTGACCATGCGCTCGTTTCACCGCAAGAAAAAGCGCGCTACCAGAAAAAACTCTCCCTCCCCATCATGGACCGCATAGACCTATGGGTGGAAGTGGGCGCGATTGACCACCGCGCGCTCACCGCGCCGCGGCGCGCGCCGCGCGAAACCCCCGCCGCACGGGAAAAAGTGGCGGCGGCGCGGGCGCGCCAGCACACGCGCTTCCGCGACACCCTCACCTGCAACAGCGATATGGCTGTGCGCGACATAGAAGCGATGATTCCGCTCACCGATGCCTGCCGCGCGCTCCTCACACGCGCCGCGGACACACTCGCGCTCTCGCCGCGCGCGTACCACCGCGTGCTCAAGGTGGCGCGCACCATTGCCGATTTGGAAGGAGATGCGCAGGTGGGCGAGGCACACCTCCTCGAGGCGCTGCAGTATCGCCCCCGCGGCGTGTTTGATTGACGGCGCACACACACGAACCCTCTCGCCATGGCAGCCGATACCCACGCCATTATTGACGCATTCCAACGCGCCCGCCGCGACAAAACACAGGTGGTGCTGGAGGGTTTTCATGCGCTCAAGCACGCCCTGCGTTTCGGCGCGGCGGTGTCCCTGATGGTGAGCCCGCAGCCGGAGCGCGTGCATGCGCTCGCACAAGCGCTCGCACCGGATATACTGCCGCTTCTTTCCCTCGTGGCGGTGTCGGAAGAGTGTTTTGCGGCGCTTGCGCCACGACCGCCCGCCTCGCCAGTGTGCGCGCTTGCGGTGCGCCCTCAGGTGGCGCTGGAGCCCCTCGCTCGCGCGGAGGGTAAGGTGGTGGTGCTGGACCGCCCCGCGCACGCGGGCAATGTGGGTGCGGTGGTGCGCACCGCCGCGGCGGCGGGTGCGGCGGGTGTTGTGGTGCTGGGCGGTGTGGATCCGTGGTCTTCCGCGGCGGTGCGCGGCGGCGCGGGTTTGCAGTGGGCGGTGCCCACCTTCTACACCGACACCTATCCCTTCGGGGAGGATCGGCCGCTCATCGCATTCCATGAAAAGGGTGCGCCACTCTTCTCGCAGGCGCTCCCGCCGCGCGCGGCGCTGCTCTTTGGCAGCGAGCGGCGCGGCATTGCGCCCTCGCTGCGCGCGCGGGCGCGGGCTACACTCGCCATTCCCATGCGCGCGAGCGTTTCCAGCCTCAACCTCGCGGTAAGTGTGGGCATTGCGCTTTACTACGACCAATGGTGCGCCTAGGTGCCCCACAGGATTTCCACCCATGCAAACACAGCCCCGCTACTCCATAGAAGACTTTCTCGCGATTACACGCGCGGTGTTTCCGCAGTGGAGCCGCGATGATACCCGCATCATCTACCAAAGCGATAAAAGCGGGACGCGGCAGCTGTACCTGGTTGCCGCAGAGGGCGGCGAAGAGGTGCCGCTGACCGACTACGAAGACCCTGTGGGTGCATTTGCGGTGTCGCCGACCAAGGACGAATCGTGTTTGCAAAGGCAGCGCGGGGGAATGAGCGTGCGCAGCTTTTTCTTTTGGATATCAACACGCGTGCGGTGCGCCAGCTCACCCACCGGCCTGAAGCCATGCATGAGTTGGTCGATCTTTCTCCCGATGGGGTATACGCGATATTCAATACCACCGCGCGCAATGGCAAAGATCTTGATGTGTATGTAATAGATATCGCCACAGGCAAGAAGGAGTGCATTTTCTCCGGCGGCGGGATATGCCGCGGCATGAGCATCTCGCCTGACGGCAGGTATCTTGCAGTGGCAAAGATCCTCGGGAGCGGCACGCACAATGCCGTATACCTATGTGATCTTGAATCCAGAGAGTGTACCCGCATCAGTGGTGATGCAGAAGCGCTCCGCTACGGCGCGGCGTGGCTTCCGGACAGTACGGGATTCTTTTTTACCACCAACGAGGGGAGCGACTTCATGTACCTTGCGCGCTACGACCTTGCGCGCCGCGCCTGCACCGGCGTGTACGCGCCCTCGTGGGATGTTGCCGGCGTGGCGCTCTCTGCCGATGGAGCGCGGCTTTTAGTGCTTATCAACGAAGACGGCTGTGCCGTCCCAAAGATGTTACGCACAGACACCTTTGAAGAAGTGGCGTGCGGCATCCCGAAAGGTGATTTTAGCGGGGAGTCGTTTTCTCACCGCGGCACGCATATCGCGTATTCGGCTTCCGGCGCGCGCCGAACACACGACCTATATATCCATGACATAGAGGCGAATACCTCACGGCGTGTTGTGGAGAGCTTTCAAGGCGTCCCTGAAAAGGCTTTTGTTAAGCCTGAGCTGGTACGCTTCTCCTCGTTTGACGGACTTGCGGTGCCGGCGTTTATATACAAGCCGCGGCAGGTTCCCGAAGGGAAACGCCTCCCCATCATCATCTACCTCCACGGCGGCCCGGCGAGCCAATACCGTCTTCGCTTTGACCCCATTGCGCAGTATTTTGCCCACGCCGGCTACGGGTATGTGGCGCCGAATGTGCGCGGCAGCAGCGGGTACGGCACACAATACATGGCGCTGGATGACCGCGAGAAGCGCAGGGACGCCATCAAGGATCTCGTGTCGCTGCGCGCGTACCTTGCCTCGCTCCCGTGGGTAGATGCGGACCGCATGGTCGTCGCGGGCGGCAGCTACGGCGGCTTTATGGTGTATGCCGCACTCGCGTTTTACCCCGACCTCTGGGCGGCGGGGATTGTGGAGGCGGGCATTGCCAACTTTATCTCTTTTCTTGAAGGCACCGCACCGTATCGGCGCGCGCACAGAGAAGCGGAGTACGGCTCGCTGGAAAAAGACCGGGAGTTTTTGGCATCCATCTCTCCCATCAATGCGGTTGACAAGATTCAAGCGCCCCTGTGTATCATCCATGGCGCGCATGACCCGCGCGTGCCGCTTGATGAGGCACGGCACATGGCGGACGCGCTGCAGCGGCAGGGCAAATACGCCGAACTTATCATCTACCCCGACGAGGGGCACGGCATTGCAAAGCAGAAAAACAAGATTGATCTCTACCCCAAAATCATCGCGTTTTTGGCGCGCGCGCTTGCGCGCCCTCCGCGCGCGTAATCGCCGCGCCATGGAAGCCCGCGCAGCGCGGCAGCAGGCATCGCAAGCAGCCAAGAGCAGCGCAGTGGTGCAGCACCCAAACCGCGCCCTAGAGGGCGCGGTTTGGGTGCTTTTCTTTTTGGCGCGCGTGACGCTGCCTCTGACTCCTTTTAAAACGGATTGATGGCGCCGCGCACCTCAAAGTGCACGTGGGGGCCGGTGGAGCGGCCGGTGGAGCCCACGTAGCCGATTACCTGGCCCGCCACCACCTGCGCGCCCTGCCACACCGCCACGCGCGACATGTGGGCGTAGAGCGTCTGCGTGCCGTCGGGGTGGTCTATCACCACGTAGGTGCCGTAGCCGCCGTTCCAGCCGCCAGAACGGCTGACAATCACCCTTCCCGAGGCGGCGGCCACAATGGGCGTGCCAAAGGGCGCGGCGAGATCAACCGCATTGTAGCCGTGTATCCCCTGCGTGCGCACCGCACTCGGCAGCGGATGCACCAGCGACCCTCGCGCAAGGGTGCGCGTTGCGGCGGGAGGCGTAAAGGCAACCGCAGAAGAAGGGCGTGGCGTGCGCTTCTTCGTAGCAGGCATCTCACCCCCCGGAATGGTGAGCACCGTCCCCACCGCAAGCGGGGCGCCCTCTTCTAAATCATTAAATGCGAGAATCTCCTCCGCATCGGCGCCGTAGCGCTTGGCGAGTGCTGCGATGGTATCCCCCTTCTGCACCGTGTGCCGCACGCCGCTTATGGGAAGGATGAGGAGCGTTTGCCCGGGCTGGATGGCGGTATCGCGCTTGATGTCGTTCGCCCACCGTATGGTGTTGACCGACACGCCGAAAATCTCCGCGATTTGGGAAAGCGTATCCCCCTCGCGCACGATGTAGAGGGAAATGCGGTCACTGGCACTGCGCGGGCGCTCCTGAGTATTGGCGCCGGTGCCCAGGGGGCCGCTTGCCGGCGCGAGCGCCGCGCCCCCGACCACGCGAATGCCGCCACCACCGCGGCCGGGAGCGGGGTTTTGGTGCCGCGCAGGGCGCAAGAGTGCCGCCGTCTGCGCATTTACCACCGCGCCCCCGGCGCCATGCTCTTGGAACGCCACCCGGTGCGTACCACTCACAAACCGCACCGCCCCCGCGGCAGCAACGAACAAAAACACAAACACCGCGCACGCGTACACCACCCGCGCCGGTGTTGCATGTGCGCTCTGAGCAACCCACTGTGTCACCCGCCCCCAAGAAACCGTGCGTATATGGGAGGGTTCGGGATCCCGCGATGATGGATTCAAAAGCCAAGTGATGCGCCCTGCTCGTCTCCGCGCGTACTCTCTCGTGTGCCGCGGGCTCGACCTCTCGTAACGGCCCTGTCGGTGCCCGCGCAAGGCGCACCAACCACTCTAGCGTGCCTTTTCCAAAGGGCAAGGGTGACCTATGCACAGAACCGTGGGTATATGGGGAAAACGTAAAAAACCCCCATTTTTTGGGGATATTTTTGCCGCGTGGTATAGTGGGGGAATGCATAAGACCACACTAAATCCAAGGCAGCAAGAGGCGGTGCGCCATACCGAGGGGCCGCTCCTCGTGCTCGCCGGCGCAGGGGCGGGGAAGACCAAAACCATCACTCACCGCATTCTGCATCTCGTGGCGCGCGGCGCTGCACCCGCGGAAATCCTCGCCATCACCTTCACCAACAAGGCGGCGGGGGAGATGCGCGCGCGGGTACGCGCCCTGCTCAAAGAACACACACCCCTGCCGCACGCGCCGGAGGAAGACGCAGAGCCGTTTGTCGCCACCTTCCACGCGCTCGGCGTGTACCTCTTGCGCCACCACGCGCGCGAAGCGGGCCTCTCCCGCCACTTTCCCATCTACGACCGCACCGACTCGCTCCGCGCCATTAAAGCCGCCATGGAAGAGGCAGGCATTGACCCCCAGCAATATGCGCCGCGCACCCTCTTGGGTACGATTTCGCGCGCAAAGGGGGAGGGAATGGACGCAGATGCATATGCGCAAGCGGCGGGCAGCCAATTCTATCCCCGCATGGTTGCGGACGTGTGGCGCCGCTACCGCGCCGCGCTCCGCCACGAGGGCGCGCTGGATTTTGACGATCTTTTACTGGAGTCGCTCGCGCTGCTGCGGCGCCATGAGGACCTCGCCGCCCACTACCAGCAGCGGTGGCGCTGGATACATGTGGACGAGTACCAAGACACCAATGCCGTCCAGTACGAAATGGTGCGCCTGCTGGCAGCGCGGCACCGCAACCTCTGCTGCGTGGGCGACATAGACCAAAACATCTACGCCTGGCGCGGCGCCACCATTGACAATATCCTCCACTTTGAGCGCGACTACCCCGACGCCAAGGTGGTGCTCTTGGAGGAAAACTACCGCTCCACCAAGACCATCATCGCCGCCTCCAATGAAATCATTGAGAAAAATGTGCAGCGCCGTAAAAAAACCCTCTTCACCCGCAACGAGGACGGGGAAAAAATCGCGCTCTTTGCGGGGCACACCGAGGGGGACGAAGCGCGCTGGGTGGCGGACACCGCGCGCACACTCATGGAGGAGGGTGTGCCGCCGCAGGAAATAGCCGTGCTCTACCGCGCCAATTTCCAGTCGCGCGCGCTGGAGGAAGCGTTCCTTACTGCCGGCGTGCCGTACCAAGTGCTTGGCGTGCGCTTTTTTGACCGCAAGGAGGTAAAGGATGTGGTGGTGTTCTTGCGCGCGGCGCTCGCGCGCGCGCCGCAGGATATCGCGCGCATTGCGGGCGTGCCGCCGCGCGGCATCGGCAAAGCCACGCTGGTAAAAATGCTGGCGGGCGACCGCGCGTTTACCCCCGCGGTGCGGAAAAAAGTCGCTGCGTTTGAGGAGCTGCTGGACCGCATCGCCGCACACGCGGCAGAAAAGCCCCCGCACGAAACGCTGCGCTTTATCGTAGAGGCGTCGGGCTTGGAGGCGCACCTCAAGCGGCAGGGCGCGGAGGGGGAGGAGCGGCTGGAAAACATCCGCGAGCTGGTGTCGCTCGCCGCGCGCTACGCCGCGCTCCCCCCCGAGGAAGGCGTCGCGCGCTTTCTGGATGACGCCGCGCTCGCGAGCGAACAGGATGCGCTGCGCGAGGACACGCCCGCCGTCCGCCTCATGACGGTACATGCCGCCAAGGGGCTGGAATTTGCGCACGTGTTTATCACCGGGCTGGAAGAGGGGCTGTTTCCCCACGAGAAAACGGGTGAGCAGGTGGATGAGGAAGAGGAGCGCCGGCTGTTTTACGTCGCGCTCACCCGCGCCAAAGCGCGCGCATACCTCACCTACGCGCACACCCGCGCCATCTACGGCGCGCGGCAGGTAAACCTTCCCTCGCAGTTTATCGGCGACATTGACCCCGGCCTCTTGGAAGAGGTGGCGGCAGAAGAGGAGAGGGGAGGGGGCGGGCGCATCATTGTGATTGATTAGCCCCATGCCGCACGGCGGCTTTCCCGTATGAAACCCAAAAAAGCGCTCGGCCAGCATTTCCTCACCGCCCCCTCCGTTGCCGCGGCAATGGTACGCGCCGCGCATGTTGCGCCGCACGATACCGTGGTGGAAATCGGGCCGGGCAAGGGGGCGCTCACCGCGCCGCTTCTCTCGCGGGCGGGAAAGGTCATTGCGGTGGAAAAAGATGCCGCGCTCGTGGAGGAGCTGCGCCACACATTCAGCGAAGCAATCAAAACGGGACGCCTCGCGCTCGTGGAGGGCGACGCGCGGCAGGTAGACTTTTCCGCGCTCGCCGGCACCATGCCCTACAAAGTGGTCGCCAATATCCCCTACCACATCACCGGCGCGCTCCTGCGGCACATACTCGCCGCGCCGCGCCCGCCCTCTACCGCCGTGCTCCTCCTCCAAAAAGAGGTGGCCGCGCGCATCGCCGCGCGCGGCGGCAAAGAGAGCCTGCTCTCGCTCTCTGTCAAAGCGTACGGGGAGCCGCGCATGGTACGCACCGTGCGCGCGGGCAGCTTTTTCCCCAAACCTAAAGTGGATTCCGCCATCCTCGCGATTGGCGGCATCACGCGCGCGCACTTTGCCGATGAAAAAGAGGAAGCGCTGTTTTTTGCGCTCCTGCATGCCGCATTTGCGCATAAGAGGAAAAAGGCGCTGCCGCCGCTGCGCCGGCGGTGGGGGGCGCGTGCTGAGGCGGCCGCCGCACAGTGCGGCATAGGCGAGGACGCGCGCGCGGAAGACATCGCGCTCTCTGCGTGGCGCTGCCTCGCGCGCACCCTCGCAGAGAAACAAGGCGCCGCCGAGTAAGGACGCGGCGCGGACGCCGCGGGCGCAGCGCCCGGCGGCAAAAACCGCTACAGGGACACCGCGGGCGAGGTGCCAATCTTTTGTATCACGCCCTTGTAGGGGATGGCGGCGCACCCCACCACCACGAAAAACTTGCACATGCCGGGCGCCCCTTGAATGCCGAGCACCCACGGGCCCACCGTTTGCACCGCATAGTACTGGTACGCAACGGAAACGCCGGGTTTAAAGTACGCCACAGTGGGCGTGGGCGGCCCCACGAACAGCAGCCACCCCGGCGGCACCGAACACGTGCAGGGAAAGATAAAATAGGTGCGCCCGCCGAAAGGGCTGCTCGTGATACTGTCCAGTGCGGCGCTCCCCTGCGGCGTAAAGGACACCAGCGCGGTTGCGGCGGCCGCCGC
>WFWH01000027.1 GCA_015491245.1 Patescibacteria group bacterium
GCCGCCTGTTCGCCCTTTTCCTTGATGATGCGGTTAATTTCCTTTCGGGCCTGCTCCACCGCCTCTTCTATGCGGGCGGGCTGAATGCGGCCGTCCAGCATGAGGTTCTCCAGCGCCACGCGCGCCACTTGGCGGCGCACCGGATCAAACGAGGAAAGCAGAATGGTGCCCGGCGTATCGTCCACGATAACTTCCACCCCCGTGGCGCGTTCAAACGCTTTTATATTGCGCCCCTCTTTACCAATGATTTTTCCCTTTATCTCATCGTTGGGGATGGTGACCGAGGTTGCCATAACATCGGAGGGCACCGCATTGCCATAGCGGTGGATGGCGCTCACGAGTATCTCCTGCGCCTTTTTTTCCAGCTGCTCGCGGCCCGCCGCTTCCATTTTTTGAATGCGCGCGCGCAGGTCTTCCTCGTACTGCTCTTGGATCTGCGCGAACAGCTCTTCCTTTGCTTCCTCCGCGCTCAAACCCGCAACGCGGGACCGCTCCTCTTCCGCGCGCGCTATTGCGGCGCGCGCTTCCTCTTCCGCGCGCGCCGCGGCTTCCTCTTTTTGCTTGAGCGCCTGCGCCTCGGCGTCCAGCTCTTTGCGCCGCGCATCCAAATAGGACTCGCGCTCCATCAGGCGCGCCTCTTGTTTTTTCAGGTGCTCCTCTTTCTCCCGCAGTTCCCGCCGCAGGGCTTTTTCCAGCTGCTCCGCACGCTCACTCGCGCGCTCGGTAATGCGCTTTGCCTCTTCTTTTGCTTCTAAGAGGAGCTCCTTTATCTCCAATTCAATAGGCTTACGGCGCCCGCTGCGGAAAAAGCGGTACCAGAGGAACCCACCGGCCGCCACCAATGCGGCCGCGAGTGCGATAACGAGTAGTGTGGTGGTCATAGGCGAGCCGATGCGCCCGCCCTTTTTGCCCGTGTCGGGGTGTGCGGATTAGCCGCGCGCAGCGCGTGCGGGGAGGGAAACAGCGTGGTATGGCAATGGCGCGTTCATGGGCGAAAAGGGCGAGCCGCGTGTAGTTAACCGTCAATCAAATGGTAATGCGTATGCAACCGGTGCTTTGGCAGCTCATCTCTGCACACGGGGCACTATAGCAAAAAAACACCTGCTTCGCGAGCGGGTGTGGGTGCGGGGAGCAAGGAGTAATGTTTCAGCTGCGCTTTTTTTCCTTGAGGATATGGTCCACCACGCCGTATTTCTTCGCCTCTTCGGCATTCATGAAAAAGTCACGCTCCACATCCTTTTCAATCTTGGCGAGCGGCTGGCCCGTATTTTTGGCGAGAATGCGGTTCAAGCGGTCGCGAATAGCGAGAATGTGCCGCGCGGTAATTTCAATGTCGGTCGCCTGGCCCTCCACGCCGCCGAGCGGCTGGTGGATCATGACCTCGCTGTTGGGCAGGATAAACCGCTTCCCTTTCGCGCCTGCGGAAAGCACCACGGCGCCGCCGGATGCCGCCATACCCACGCAGACGGTGGAGACAGAGGGGTGTACGTGGTTCATGGTGTCCACAATGGCGAGCGTGGCGGTAACGGAGCCGCCGGGGGAATTGATGTACAGGGAAATGTCCTTATCGGCGTCTTCCGAGGCGAGGAACAAAAGCTGTGCGACGACCAAATTTGCCGAGTGGTCGTCAATGGGTCCCGACAGAAACACAATGCGCTCCCGCAGAAGGCGCGAGTAGATATCGTACGCGCGTTCGCCGAATTGCGATTTTTCAATGACGGTGGGGATAAGCATGGGATAGGTACGCATTACTCTTAGGGCCGCCTGACGCCGCCCCTCGCGCACACCATACCACATGAAATGTGCGGCGGCAAAAATAGTGCACATACTACGCCTCACGCGGTGCGTACGCCTCTGCATCCATTGGGCGTTACGCTATGTTACGCTATAGAAGCGTGCGTATGCCTCGGGAAGAACGCTACAGTCAGGATCCCTCTGCCACACGGGAGGAGCGCGGGCCTCTACCTCCTTCCCAGGCACCACCCACGGGGATGGGGCGGGACACCACGTCAAGCGCGGAGAAAGCGCAGCCTTTTGAGACCGCGGTGCTGCTGCTTACACTGGAGGAATTTTTGGATGACATGGAAGAGGCGGTGGACGGAGACCGGGCCGCCGTTGCCGCTTTCCAAAAAACATTTGCGGCGCTGACGCTGCGTGAGCAAAAGCGCGTGCTCGCGCTCCCCTTTGAGTTGCGCAAGAGGCGGCTGGCATCACTCCATGCAGCCACGCGCGGTGACGGAAGAGAGATGGCTGCCGCCCTGCTCGCGCACGCGGCACGCGAGGGATGGACCATAGGCTACCACCTCTCGCCCATAGATATTCGCCCGCACGCGGGAGAGTGGGCCGTGCGGGGGATGATAGTAGATGGCAGGGACGCTGCTCCCATGGCGCACTGCAGTATGAGTGGTGACGCGCTGTATCTGGAAAAGCCAACTGCGTATTTGTATGTCGTGCGGGTCCTGGAGCGCCTCGCGCGGTATGATGCCACCGGCACGTGGGCGCGCGCTAACAATTTTTCCATCATCACCCAAATCCCTTGGCAGGAGTTCGTTGCGGCACTGCGCGCACAGCACGCGCGCGCGCAGGCTGCGGCGCATGCCGCTGCTGCGGCAAAGAGGCACTGAGGCCCGCCTCGTATCACGTGGTGTCAGAACTATCGCGCGCAGATTTGTGCTGCGCTCTCCACTGTGCCAGCCAAAGAAAGGCGCGCCACTGCGCAGCGAGCGCTTCAGTGCTAATGGAACGCAGGATATGGCGCGCGCGCGGCGCAGTGCGGGAGAGGTATGCGTGCAGTACCTCGGCGTCCACCTCCTTGCCACTTTTCGTTACTTCCTGCAGGTGCCGCACAAGAGGGGAGAATAGCGCCGCGGCGCGTGCGAGCGCCTCTCCCGCCCCCGGTGGCAAATCTTCAAGGGGATTTGCGTCATCAGGGCCACGTTGCCACCCCTCAAGCAGTACCGCAACCACCTGTGCCATCTTTTCCTTTTCTTTTTCTTCGTTCTCCCGCGCAGCTCCTCCGCGGTGTTCAAAGGAAAATTTTTCCATGGCCGTTGTGCGGCATACATGCCGCATAGTGCATTACTCACTATACGCGCTTGTGGTCCGCGGGTAAAGGAAGGGTGCGCAACTCGCGCTCTGCCGGCACACTGAATTAGATTTATATGGATAACAGTTTTTTATCCCACGGATGACGGATGTTGGTAAAGGTGTGGTGCATTGGGGCGGGGGTGTGCTACCCTGAGTGCGAGGGGTAGTCGGCGCTTTGTTGCGCGCAATCGGTTTGCGTGGAATAAGGCGCCACAGTACACGTTTTTTTCGGCATGGTACAGGAAGAGGGGGCGTCCCCCGAAAAAAGTGCGATGGGGTATTCTTCCGCCCACGAAGCAGCGCGGCACAGCGCGGCACGTCCGCCGCGGACGGAGGAGTGCGGAGGGGAGCAGGAAGGGCCCGCAGCGGACCGCCAACAAGAAACCGAGGAGCTTCTGCGCCGCGTGGAGGCGCAGGTGCAGGCGCTACGCACGCTCCATGACACGGCAAAAGCGCGCCTGGCGCGCATACTTAAGGATGACGAGGAGCGCGGCGCGTTGGAGTCGTTGCTGCAAATGGCATTGCAGGATAAAGAAGCGGCCGCGGCGGCGTACGACATGGTGCGCAGCCGCCTCTATGCCGCAGTGGTACTGGGTGAGGGGGAGGTGCAGATTACCACGCCGCAAGACATTGTGCCGTGGTGCATACCGTCGCGTGTCCGCTATCAAGAGACCATGGATGCACTGCGGCGCCCTGAGGTAGTGGACCACCTCCTTGCGCGCGCGCAAGAGGGAGACGGCGCCGCCGCGGCGCTATTGGATGAGCGCGAGCGCCTCTTCTACGAAAACCGGGTGTTTCGAAAACTTTTTGAAAGGCGCTACGAAGTGGAGCGCGACGGTACGCGCCGCAGTGGTTACCTCAATCTGCTCTTCCAACTTCGTGCTGAAAGAGTGCGTAGCGGAAGCGGCAGCGTGCATGGCGTTGCGGAGCCGCAGCAGCGGGCACAAGAGCATCACAACTTCAATGAAAAAGTGCGCGCGCTGGCCGCCCGCGCCGAAGCGTCCGGAGGCATACTGTGCCAAACCGAGCGGCCGCTTTTTAAATTGCAGGGGAAGAAGCAAAAAATTGCGGGATATGAAGAAGTGGCGGTGCTGGTGGTTCCCACGGGAGAAGAACAGGGGGAAAAGATATGGAAAGTTGCCGCCGCATACAGCGCACGAACAGGGGATTGCACCGATGCGATGGCGGCGGAAACGGCGCGGGGCGATGATTTCTTTGGATTTCCCCACTGGCTGCGTACGGCACTCATTGCGGCACAAAGGGAATCAGGAGGGCGTACGCAGGGAGCGCCGTAGCGCGGTGCGCCCACGGGCGGAGCGGTATGGTGTGCGTAGGCGCGCGTATACGCGTTTATTTTTGCGCGGTATCCTCTGCCGGTTGCGCCGCCTTTTGCGCGGCAGCCGCCTTATCCGCACCCTCCTCTAAAAATTGCAGCACCGCTTGATTGGTGAGCAGGGTGGTGACATAGGTGCGGACGCGGTGCTCGTCGGCATCGCGGTAATGCTCCAGAATGTGCGCGGTTTCCTGCGCAACTTTCTCGGGATCAGGCGCAATGTTTTCTTTGCGTGCAACGGCGTCCAGGAGCAGCTGTATTTTGGCGCGCTTTTCTGCTTCGCCTTCCCACTCTTTCTTAAGCTCTTCCTCGGTTTTTTTCATGTGCGCGAGGTAGTGCTCCCACGACACGCCCATGCGCGCGACGCGCGCGCGAACCTCCTGCAGCATCTGTGTGAGTTCGCTCTCAATAAACACGCGCGGCACCGCAACGGTGGTTTTTGCCAGCAATGCCTCCATTAGTGCTTTGCGCCGCTCGTTTTTCTCAGCTTCTGCTTTTTCTTGGGTAATGTTGGCACGGATTTTTTCCCGCAGTTCCTGCACCGAGCGGAAGTCACCCAACTTTTGCGCCATGGCGTCAGTGAGCGGCGGCAGGTTTGCATCGGGAATGTGGTCGGGCACCGCTTCTCCCTTTGCACGCTTTTCTGCCGCTGCCTCGCGCCGGCGTATGTCGGTGATGACCGCTTCCACCTCTTCATCGGTGGCGGCCGGCGGCGAGCCGCGCGCTTTTTTGCGCTCCTTTGCGGCAATACTGCGGTAGTCAGGCAAAGTTACCTCGGGCATGACCGCCGTGATGATGCGAAAGCCGACTGGCTCTCCCGGAACCAGCTTGGTGAGTGAAACGGCGGGGCGGCTGATAACCTCCAAGCGGTGCGCCGCTACCAGCGCGGGGTACTCCGCTGCGAGTGCCTCTTCCGCGACTTCTTTGAGGAGGGCTACCGCATCCATGCGCCCTTCTATGACCGAGGGCGGCACGTGCCCCTTGCGGAAACCCGGTATGTCTGCCGCTGCGGCAAGACGCTTGAGGGTTTTCTCGCGGAAGTGCTCCAGCACTGCCACAGGGATTTCTCCCGTGATCTCCACTTCCGAGTGCTCACGGGGGGTGATGGTTACCTGTGTAAGCGAGGTGTGCGCACCCGATGTGTCGGTAGCGTTAGGTTTAGATGAGGGCATACCCGTGCAGTGTAGCGGAAGGCGCCCGCAATGACAAATGTGCCGCACCAGATGGTGGATGTGCAGGGGTATATACCACGCCAAACCCCGCCGCCTCTTAAAGGCGGCGGGGTTAAAGACACAACAAAACCGCTGCCCCTAGTTTACCTGCGGCAGCGCCTGCTCTAATTCCGCCTCAATGTCAGAGAGCTCTTGATCCACCGCATCCAAATCGGTCTGCGAGAGGTCCTTTTCAATGGCACTGAGGTCATCGGAGGAGTCTTGCACGGAGAGCTGCTCCTCCAAGGGGTCGCGCGCGGGCGCGGGCGGCACTTCTGCGGGCGCGGCAGCTGGTGCGTTGGGCGCCTCGGCGCGCGGCGCGCTCCAGTAGTAGAGGCCCGCCAGTGCGAGCACTAACACGGCAAGTACGATGCCGAGGGCGGGCAAGAGCGAGGGATGGTGTGCCTCCTCGGCAGGCGTAGTGTCGAGGCCATCCGGAGCGGTGCCGCCGGGTTGCGTTTCGGGGGCATGTGCCGGTGCGTCATCGGGGCGGACTTGCGTTTCGGGAGTAGTGCGGTGTGGTGTGGGTTCCATAGGCGATTGGTGGCGTTAATGGCAAATGAGGCGCGGGATGTGCTGGCGTACGTACGGGATTACGCGCCGGTGTTTTCTCCCTCGGGAGTTGCCGCGCCCCCGTTTGTGGCGGGTGCGGGTGCTGGCGCGGCGGGAAGCGCTTCAGAGGCGCCGCCTGCCGCACTGCGACTGTCGGAGAGGGACGCTTTAATGGCACGCACCGTTTCTTTCATGGCGTCACGGAGCGCCTTCAGCGTTTCTTTCACAATGCCGATGCGCTCGCGCACTTCAGAGAAATACTCGCGCGGCGTATCCGACTCCAGCGTCTCTCGCGCCGCGGCGGCAACGTCGTCAATGTCCTGCCGCGCCTGTGCGATGAGCTCGCGCATGGCGGCGAGCCCGTCGCGGGCATCTGAGAGGTCTATGCCACGCTGCGCCTCAATTTTATCTATGCGGCTCTCTATGCGCGCTGCAATCTGCTCCAGGCGGTCGGTTGCCGCGGTAAGCCGGCGCACGATGCGCTCCATAACGCGGGAAAAGCGTGCCGCCATGCGCGCTTCCATGCGCGCGCGCCGCGCCTCCGTAGAAGAGGCCCGCTGTGCGCGCAGCGCTTCTCGCCGCTCCTCCATGCGCGCCCTGCGCTCCTCCAGCGTTTGCAGGCGCGCTTCCGCCTTGGCATCAACGGCGCGCAGGCGCATTAGGGCGTCCGTGCGCCGCGCGCGCAGTTGCGCGCGCACCTCTTCGCGCTTTTCTGCACGTACGGCGCGCTGCGGGGCGCCCTGTGCGCGCGTGTTCGGGCGCGCCGCGCGCGGCAGATCGCCGCGCACGCTGTCGCGCGGGCGCAGCGTGCGGCCGGGTGCACCTTCTCGGCGCTCGCGCGCCTCTTGTGTTTGCGCGCGCGGATTGCGCATGGTGTCTTGCATTTCCTTGCGCATGCGCGCCTCCATGCGCGCGGCGCGCTCCTTTGCCTCCATGCGCGCGGCGGGGCGCGGCATGCCTCTTTGCTCGTCCGTGTTGCGGTCCGCGGTGGCAACACTTGCGGAGAGGGCGAGTGCCAGTGCAAGCGCCGTAACGCCCGCGCGGGTGACTACTGAATGCTGCATACTAATTGCTGCTTTAGCTTGATAAGCGGCGGCGCACATGCGGCGCATATTGCACGCCGCGCGGGTGCGCCGGTACTCTCTGTAACAGTATACCGCGCTTCATTGCGTGCTAATGCGGGGGTGTTGAAAACCGCGCCCCCGCCTTTTGGGCGGGGGCGCGGTGCGGCCCGAGGGTGTAGTGCGGCTCGCTGCCGCCAGTTGTTATTTTTAGGAAGGTTCGGCTTGTTTTTTCTTCTCTTCTTTTTCGGCAAGGGAGTCCGAGGCGCGTGGCTCTTCCGGTTCCTCTTCTTTATTTTCTTGCACTTCTGTTGCCGCGCGTTCTTCTTCTGTTTCGGGTTGCGCCTCTTCTGCGGCCTCTTCGCGCGCTTCCGCCTCTGATGCCTCGTCGCTATGCGTAGTGTCCGCTACCGCTGCAGCAGACTGCACCTCTTCCGCAGGCGCTTCGCGTTCTCCCTCCGGCGCCGCTTCAGCGGGCGCTTCTTCGGGCGCGGTTTCCTGCTCCGCTTCCGCGGCGGGTGTTGCTTCCTCGGCCGTGTCGGCGGGGAGGGCGACCCCCTCCTCATCCGCTTCCGCCACGCTCTCACCCGCAACGGAATGGATGTCTATTTTCCAGCCGGTGAGCTTGGCGGCAAGGCGCACGTTTTGGCCGCCCTTGCCGATGGCAAGCGACTGCTGGTCTTCGGAAACCTCCACGGTAGCGCGGCGCGCCTCTTCATCCACCTCCACGCTGAGCACTTTGGCGGGTGAGAGGGCGTCTTCAATAAATTGGGCGGGGTCTTCCGACCATTCAATAATATCTATCTTCTCGCCGCCCAGCTCGCTCATGACAGTGGAGACGCGCACGCCGCGCTGCCCCACCAAGGCACCCACGGGGTCAATGTGCTCGTCCACCGCGTGCACCGCGATTTTGGAGCGGCTGCCGGGCTCGCGCGCAATGCCCTTTATTTCCACCGCGCCCTGCGCCAGCTCGGGCGTTTCCAACTCAAACAGCTTTTGCAGGAAGCGCGGGTGCGAGCGCGACACGCGTAAAAACACGCCGCGGTGCCCCTCTTCCACATTGTAGAGGTAGGCGCGGATGCGCTCTCCCTGCCGGAAGCGCTCGCCCGGGATTTGCTCGTCGTAGGGGAGAATGGCGGGCGCGCGGCCCAGATCCAAATACACATTGCCGCGCTCAATGCGCTGGACGGTGCCGGTGACGATCTCACCCTCGCGCGATGCGTACTCGCTCATGATGGAGTGCTTTTCCGCCTCGCGGATTTTTTGGATGATGACCTGCTTTGCGGTTTGTGCCGCGATACGGCCGAAATCCGCCTGTGCCTCCAAGGGGAAGACGATTTCCTCATCCAATTGCGCGTCCGCCTTGATGCGCCGCGCGTCTTCCAAGAGAATGTGCTGCTCGGGGTTATAGCGGACGCGGTTGTCTGCATCAAGGTCGCTGGTGTCCAGCCCCTCTGCTTCGCGCGCTTCGCGTTCGGCGCGCTCGGCTTCCACCTCTTCGGGCATTTTTACCTGTTCGGGAGTCACCACTATTTTCACTTGGTAAAACTCCACCGCGCCGGTGGCAAGGTCAAATTTTGCGCGCACGATCTGCCCGCGCTTGCCGTACTCTTTTTTGTAGGCGGTGGCGAGCGCGGTTTCAATCGCCTCTATGACTTTTTCGCGCGGAATGCCGCGCTCTTCCTCCAGTTGGTCCAAGACCGAATTGATGACTTTGAGATCAAACATACGCGTGGGTGAGATGGCTAACGTGGTGCCCCACCTTGAGGGGCGCCCTGCGCGCCGCGGTGCCGGCGCCCTATACAAAGAAGCGCCCCCGCGCGGGGACACTGCAGTACACCACACAGTATACGGGGCAAAGGCGCGCGCGTCAAATGTTGGGATGGCGTGAGTAAGGTATTGACAATATATACTATGCTATGTTATAATTTAAAAAGAAAATTATTAGGAGAGCGCAATGAAGAAACAGGAACAGCGCGACCTCCGCCGTCTGGCGGCGGAGGCCAAGGCCGCGGCGGCCGCGGCGAGGACGCAGGCGGCCAGGGCCTCGGCCCTGGCCAAGGCGGGGAAGCCCTCCGCGGCGGCCCGCGCGCTCGCCGCCGCTTGGGCGGCGGAGGCCCGCCGCCTCACCCCCAATCCCGCCGCCGCGGCGCATGCCGCCGCGGCGTGGGAGGCGGTCGCCGCCGCCGCCGGTGAGGTGGCGGCGGCGGCGGAGAAGCGGGGGAAGAAACCCCCGCTCACGCCCGCCGAGCGCGAGCGCCGCCTCGCAGCGCTCGCAGCGGCCGCCTAAGAGTTCTTTCTCCCCCGCGGCAGGCACCTGCCTGCCGCGGGGACCCACTTGCACCCCGCCGTCTCCGGACGGCGGGTTTTTTTATGTGCCGGCCGGCGCGTGCGCCGTGTGGCGCCGTGTACGCACGGCAGCGCACGCTACCCCACAAAAGGCAAAAGCGCGCGGCGTTTATCCTTACACACCATCACACCTCCACAACCCCGCCCGCAGTGCGCTACACTGTAGGGGCGTATGGCGCACGAGGCACCTCACCCCTCCCGCAAGGAGCACGCCGAAACCCCTTTGGGACCCGAAACGCACCCTGCACACCCTGCGGCGGCATCCTCCGGTATGGATCTCGCGCCGCGCCATCGCGCCCCTCTGGAGGCATTTGCCGAAACTGGGGATGTGAGCGTGCTCACGGAAGAGACAGCGCGCGCGGCGGGTGGCGCAGTATATGCCGCATGGAGGGAGCACAAAGAAGGCGCTCAGGAAAAACCGCAGCCGCCGCAGGGTGACCCTTTTTCGGTTCCCGCCGCGCTCTTGGAGGATGCGGGCATTCCGTTGGATTTTGTGTCGCGCTACCGCGAGGCGCCGCGAGAGACCCTGCGCACGCTCTACCGCCTCGCCGCGGCTCCCGTTGCGGGATTGCCCGAAGACCGGCGCGAGGAAGTGCGCATGGCGCGCGAGTGCGCCCTCTCCTGCATGGCGCACCTGGCACTCGAGGACCCGCACGCGGTGCGGGAGATGTTTGCGGCACTTGCGGTGCATGAGGCGTACGGCATGCGCGAGGTAGACGCGCTGCGCACGGTGTACCAAAAAATATTTTGGGAGTGCGCACGCGCGTGCAACCCGGATTTTCCGGATGAGCCGCCGTCGCCACGCGCGGCGCAATCCCTTCCGCCCCGCGCCGCCGATCTGTCGCGCGCATTTCTCGCGTTTGAGGAAGCGGCGCGTGCCATCACCGAGGGCGATCACGCATGGGACGTTGCGGCAAACTACCTTGCCGTGCAGGCACTGAAAGAATTCGCCCGCGGGATACCCGATGCCGCGTCAGAAGATTTTTTTGACCTTTTTAATGCGGGGGTGGAAATAAACCTAGAAAATTTCTTTTCCCTGTGCCAATGGGGCGGCGCCGCTTTTTCCCACATTGATTGCGACCTGCATGCTCCGTTCCGTGTGAATAAAG
This sequence comes from Patescibacteria group bacterium, assembly GCA_015491245.1. Lineage (GTDB taxonomy): Bacteria > Patescibacteriota > Minisyncoccia > Phycocordibacterales > UBA12088 > WFWH01. The sequence continues at coordinate 10,703 of WFWH01000027.1, forward strand.
AATATTGGGGGGTGTGGTCTTCCGATCTTTCTCACTTGTACGTACTTCCGGCCGCAGACGGAAAAAAAACGGGCAATGAGTATCTTGATGCGCTGGACCGCGACGCGCGCTTGCTCCGCATGCTGCTTCTGTTTGATGTGTGTGAGGTATGCATGGATCCTAAGTGCCAAGAGCGCCGCGTAATCCCAGACGTGTTTGAAGAAACCGCAAATACGGACATCGATACACTCTTGGAAGAGATGAGGAAAGCGGGCGATCCGCTTGATAACGCGCGGCAGTTTGGCGAACGCACCCCGGAGGAGCTCCAGGACTTTATGACGTTCCATCGCGCGCACTTTCGCGAGGGCGTGGAGCGCGACCTCAATATCTCGCTTGAAGCGCTCAGCATTGAGGAGCAGTTTTACTTTCTTGACTACGCCAAAACCGTGCCGTGGGGCGAAGCGGAGCGATTTAAGCAATTCGTCAGAACCTACGGCATAGACGGGGCGCGCACCTTCCTTTCCCTGCGTGAAGACAAGGGGAGGGGGAGCGTTATCTTGGAGCTCGGCACTGCACTGCTGCGGGAAGAGGAAGCGCGGCGGCTCTTTGCGCAATATGCCGAACTCGTCGCAGCGTCGGAGCGCGCGGGCGAGGTGGTACGGCGCGCATTCGCCCATACGCGGCCGCGCGAGGCGTGCGGCACCGCGTGCCAGGCGCGCATTGATGCGCTCGCCACAAAATTGCGCGCGTTTGCGTCTTCGCTCCTGCTCACGATCTACGCCAACGCTGTGTTGTACCAAAGTTGGAAAGGTGCGGTGGGGGTTCCCACAGCGCAGGCGCTGGAGGAGCTGGAAGACGTCTGCGGTACCTCCCTCTTGCTCGCCGAGGTATTCCGCCATGGTGCGTGCGAGGGAGCGCTCACACCCGAAGACCTCGGCGCTTCTTTTCGGCGCCTGCAGGGCCCCGCACTGGTGCGGGAAAAGCCCCACTGGGTGGAAAAAATGCGCGCGCTCATTGCGAAGAACTATGCGCACGAGCGCGCAGCGTTTCGCGCGGCAGTACTGCGGGGGTGGGAAAACGCACTTGCCTCAGAGGAGAGTGTCTTTTTCGTATTGGAATTTGAAGACCGCATCATCGCCTTTGACCGGTTTGATTTCATGCGCGATGAGGAAGGGGCGCCAACCGGGCTCTATTTTGGTTCTTTTAACGTGGATACTACCAATGCGCGCGGCGCACGCCTGGGCAGTTCCCTGTTGTCGGTGTCGCTGGGCTGGGCGAGAGAAGAGGCGGCGCGCAGGAAGGTTCCCCTTATCGCTCACTGCGATCCCTACGCATTCATCACCGAAAAGTATCTGCGGGAGGGCTTTGCCGCGGTAGCGCGCGAGGATGTTGCCGGAAAGCCCAGCTGGCGCATTGCGTATGATCCCGCCCGGCCCTGGAAGAGCAAACAGCTCTCGGAACAGGAGTTGGAGCATCATGCCGACGCGGAACGCGAGGAGAAAAACATCGCGGTATGGCGCCTGCCGGCCGGTGCGCCGCTCCCCCTGGCGCGTATAGATGCGCATTTGGCGCAGGGTATGGCGCTCACGCGCATTGTGCGCAACAGCGAGGGGGAGCGCCTGGTGGTGCTGGAGCGCCGCTAGCGCGCGGCGGCTCCTTCTTGCGCCGCGGTGCCGCCCTCGGAGAGCGGCACCGCGGCTTGCTCCCACATGACCTCAAAAAGCGCGCGATGCATGCGTGTGAGCGAGGGGTCCTCTATGATGATGCCGATGAGCTGCGCGGCGCCCAAGGTGAGGTAGGAGGTGGTGGCGTCATACATTTGCATCACGGTATTGAACGCTTCCGGTGCGCCGCGCCACTTGATGACGCGCGTTTCGGTAATGCCCTCGGGGTAGTTCGCCAAAAAGCGCCGCGCAAACGCCGAATCGGGGACGATGCCGCGCTTTTTAACCCCGCGCCGCTCTCGGCGCCGCACGTACTCGCGGTTGAGCGCGGGAATGTGCGTTTCAATGGCTTCCAAATCGGCGAACGAGTAAATGGTTTCCCGTGCGGAAAGCGAGTGCTCCAGCACCTCGCGCGCACCCTCTTTCCCCTCATAGAAGCGCACGCCCGGTTTGCCGCGCAAAAGGTTGTAGGCGCTGAAGAGCCGCGGGAGTGCCGCCATTGCCGCGCGGTACCGCGCTTCTTCCTGCGCGCGCGCTTTTTCCGCGAGTGCGGCGAGGCGCACGGGCGAGAGGGGGTGGAAGATTGCCACCTTGCCTTGCGGTTCCTCCTTTTTCACCAAGTGCAGCGCCTGGAGCTCTCCCAGTATTTTGTAGGCGTGCGTGCGTGCCAGGCCGGTGCGCGCGGCAATATCGCGCGCGCGCCCGGGGCCGCGGGCGAGCAGTGCCTCATACACCGCGCTCTGTTCGGCGGTGAGGGGTGGAAATGCGTCAGTGGGCGTGCGGGGCATACGAATATGTTAAGGATATATTGTTTTTGTCACGTGTCAATGACAATTATGTGGATATATAAAAAGCTTTTTGAAAAGTTTTTGAGCCATTTTTATGTTTCAATAACTTTTATTGTACAAAAATATTTGACAAAACACACGCATTTATGTATACTTCTGCGCAGTTGATGCAGTGGTGGATGCCTTGAGCGGCATGCCACCGCGCTTCTGAAAAACGGCAAAAAAGTTCCTTTTTCGCCATGGCACTACTTGCTACGCAAGTGGGCACCTGTGCCGGAGGGGATGCCAAGAGGGCATTGCCTCCGGACCGGTGCCTGTTTGAGGACCGCCGCGCCGCAGGGTGCGTGCGCGCGCGGCAGTGAGCGTCGGGCGGCAGGAAGCACACTCCATGACTTTTTGCGATAACCGCATGCTTGCGGGTGTGTTCCTTGCGCCTTGTGCTTCTCCGCACCGCACGCTCGCTGCGGGATGCGCCGTGCACCTTTATGCACGCGCTGCGCCTATGCAGGACCGCCGCAGTTCTTTGACAGGTGCACTTCCTTGATCGCACTCCCGGCCCCCTTTTTTCAGGCTGCGGGGAGGGAATGTGCCGCGCGGGAGAGTCACCTCTGCCCGCCCGAGCAGCGCGCGTGCGCTTTTCGGGCGGGCAGAGGGTCTGCCCGCCCCTGCGCGCGGGGATGGCGCGCACTAACCGAGAGGCCGCCGCGCGGCAACGCGCGGCGGAACGGAAATGGGCTACTCGTTGGTAAAAGGATCGCGCGGCAAAGCGCCGCGCTTCGCGATTTACGTGGGCTTGCGTGCGGGCTACGGCCCGAACGCAAAGACCCACACCCGCGACGAGGTGGTCGAGCTGGTGCTCAACCACCTCAAAAGGAAAGCCGCGTCCGGCGAGGAGTACCTCACCGGCATCGTCGATGACGGTGATGCCGAGGCGGTATACGCCTGGCCCGAGGGGCCGGGCAAGGCGGGGGGTGGCCACGAGCCACAGGTCACGTACAGCGGGAACGTCAACCCGCTGTACAACGCCTCGATGAGTCGCGAGGCCATCGAGGCATTCCTCAACGACCTCGCCGCCGAACTCGGCGAGGCCCTCGAGCAAACGAGGGTCTACGTGGAATTCGCGGGGGAGCAGTGGATCCTCCAAAAGGAGGGTTCCGAGACTCCGACCGGCGAATGATTCTTTTGCGGGCGGCGGCTTAAGCTGCCGCCTGCAAAAGACTCCTGCTGTTTTCGGCAAGGGGGGCGCCCCCCTTGCCGCTTTTATTGAGCCGGCAATCGTGATTGCCGACTCATTGAGGTCTTTGAAATATCCATGCGTTAGCACCGCGGCCCTCACGAGCGGGTTCACCAGACTAATTGAGCTGATAGCCACTTCGTGAGGGCTGCATGGTGCGGCCCTGGTAATCGCCGGCCTACGGCGAAGCGGAAGGAGGAACGAGATGAAAAAAATCGTTCTCGCCGGTCCGCCTCGGTCCGGCAAGAGTTGTTTGCGCGAGGGGCTGAAACAGGCCCTTCGCGCGATCCCGGGTGCGCCGTATCCGTACGTGATTACGGCATGCCCGGACGGAGAGGGGTCGTGGTTCCAGGAAACTGTGAACCGCGACCCGGAGCTCGCCGCGGCGTGCAAGGCCGCCTACAAGGCGAGCTTCACCCCGGAGTTCGTTCGCCGGGTGGCGGAGAGCGTACGCAAGTGCACGCTCCCGCTCACCCTGGTGGACATCGGTGGAATTCCGTCCGAGGAGAACAGGGTCATATGCAAAGATGCTACCCACATTGTTCTCCTCGCCGGCAACGATCCTAAAACGGGGACACCGTGGAAGGATCGCCTGCCGGAGTGGCGGGAATTCGCCAAGGGGTTGGGGCTTGCCGTGGTGGCGGAGATCTTCTCCGACTACCACGGCAAGGAGGACGCCGTCTTGGGTGTGGGGTCCGACGGCGTTCTCCGCGGCTCGGTTCACTACCTTGAGAGGGGTGAGCCGGTCGCCGAGCGCCCGATGATTCGGGCGCTCGCCGAACACCTGCTCCAGCTCTAACACCGGGCCCGCTTCGGCCGTGAGTGGGGATCCGCGCGAAAACCATGCGCGCGGGAGGGACCCACAGAGCTGGGAGTGATCACCTGCTCCCAAAAATCTGAAACCCACGAGCCGACGGTGAAGCTCGCAAATCAGATGGGAGGCCATCATGGCCTATTACAACATCTCTCCCACTCCCGCCATCGTCGCCGGCACGCCGGCGACCCTGTTCCGGGTCGGCTTCGGGGAGCCGGCCCAGAACGATAAGATTGTTCAGGCCGCCGAGGATCGCCTCGCCGAGTTCGCCGAGCTCGGGGGGGAGCTCGCCCTCATCAACGGGCCGGCTTCGCTGCCGGTGGCCGTGGTGCTCGCGCACCACATCGTCCACCGGTTCGCGGCCGTAGGGGTTTTCGACCCCAAGATGGCCGCGTATGTCGTCGCGGCCGCCCACGGCGGGCGGTACTCGGTCGGGGACGTAATCCCCGCCGAGACCGTCACCGAGGCGGCCTGACGGCCTGAATCATTGGCTCGCCACCGATGAGTAACAGTTCTCCGAGTGGCGCTCGGAGTTGCGGTAAAAATCCTTCCGCGTAAAAGTATGGATGCGAGTTGATACCCGGGGAAGGGGCTCGCGAAAATAAAAACCCACAACCCCGGGGCCGTTTTTCGCGGGAGCCGCTAGGTTCCGGCTCCCGCTATCTTTTGAGAACGCAAACATCGTTTGTGTTCTCAAAGAGATAGTGTTCCTTAGTTTTGTTGCCGCCATGCGGCGGCAAGGAGGTGAGATGAGAAAGGTGATTGTGTGCGGGCCGCCGCACAGCGGCAAGTCCGTCTTCTTGAGCAACCTCCAGCGGCTGCTCCCAACCGAGCATCATATGTTGATTTTCGGTGCTCCCGACGGGGAGTGGCACTGGAGTAATGAAGCGGACCAAAAACTCGTCCGCGAACTTCGCGCCAAGAAGGAGTTCACGGATGAGTGGTGCGACGGCATCCTTGCCGCTATCGCCAGCGTCGAGCAGCGGCTGGTGCTGGTGGATACGGGCGGCAAGCGGCTCCCGCCGAACGACCGGATATTCCAGTCGTGCGACGCTTTTATCGTCCTCTCTTCTTCTCCGGAAGAGAGGGAGGAATGGCGCCGCTACGGCGAGCGATTCGGATGCCGGTGCATCGCCGAGCTTGACTCGGTTCTGCACGGCGAATGCGAGCTCTATCCGCTCGCAGACGACGGCATCATTCGCGGGAGGATCACGGGGCTTGAGCGCGGGAAGACCGTTGCGTCTCCCGTGCTGGAGGCGGTTGCCGAGCGGCTTCGGAAGGTCATTGCGGCGAATGCCGAGATGACTGAAGCCGAGCTTCTCGCCAACATCAACGGCGCGAAGCTGGTTGACCACCTGGGTATTTCGGATCGCGATGATCCATACCTGGGTGTGCGCCCGTGGCACACCGCACCGGCGCTCAGGGTGGCGCGGGCGGCGCGGAAGTTGGAGGTCGTGCGGATATGGAACGTCCGCGCGAGCTTCCTGTCGTCCGCGTTTGCGGCGGCGCTCCCCGGCAGAGTGGAGCTCTTCGGCGTCTCCGAAGGGTATGTCCGCCTGCCGGAGGTGGCGCCGCGCGGCGACGGCGCGGGCAACCTTGAGTGGGAGATCACGGAGCTTCCGGACTTCACGGTCGTGGAGTATCGGAAGAACGGATTTTTCGCAAAGGAAATGCTCGCGGAGGTCGCCCCGCCGGCGGTCAGCGCCCGCAAGGGCGTGGTGCTGGCAACGGACGGCCCGCCGATCTGGCTGGACGCCACGATTGCACGAGCGTACGCCCGCGCGGGCATCCCGTGGATCGGGATGTTCGTGCCCGTGGAATCCGGGCGCGCGCAGCCGTCGCTCGGCGGCCACCCGTGGGGCGAAGCATATCCCAAGGACGGGCCGTGCGTCGTCGTCCACGGCCCGGAGGAGCGGCTCGGGGAAGTGTTCCCTGTGCCGATCTCCATCCTCAAGTGGAACGGCGGCGGCCGGCAGTGGCGGCTTGGCTCGGGGGAGGTTGTGAAGGACCGGCCCAATAGCCATGTCGCCACACACACGACAGTCCTCCCCCTCCTTGCCGATGCTCTCTCGCGAGTATCGGCGCGCGGCCGTGCGTTCATCACCGAGGAGGTGCGTTTCAACCATATCGTCGGAGAGACGATATGCGTTGAGACAAAGCCGGGCGATGAAATCGTCTATGCGCGGCGGCCGAATCGCGCGGGGCTTACGCGGTTTGTCAAAAACCGCGCACCCGAGCCGTGCGACACGGTCACCGTATGCCTCAAGCGCGCCAAGGAGGGGCATTACACCCTCCTTACCGCGTTTGTGGGGCACCGCGCACCGGCCGAGCCGTGGGACAAAAGGTGGGTGACCGAGGAGTCGCGTGCTTTTTGGGCAACTCATGCGCTCGTATGGGGGCGCGAGGAGGTGGTACCGGGGACGGAGACCACCGTCTGTCCCTGGTAAAGCTTGTGTGCGTACGGAAGCCGTAGCTTCCGTACGCACCTTTATTCCGTGCATGACTGCAGTCGTGCACGGATAGAGGTTCTTTGAAAGGAGGAGAAAAACATGGGTACCGCCCATCCAAAAATATCACGCGCCCGGCAGTTTGCCAGGCGTGTGCACAACAGGCAGATGCGCCTTGATGGAGAGTCGCAGTTCGCGCATTGCGAGCGGGTCGCCACCATCGTCATCGGCCTACTGGCGGAATTTCATCACCCCGTCCGCGATGACGAGGTGGTGGAGGATGTGGTCGCCGCCGCGCTCCTCCACGATACGTTGGAGGACACCGAGACCACCGACGAGGAGCTTGCCGGGCACTTCGGCGAGCGGGTGGCGCGCATTGTCCGCGCTGTGAGCCACGAGCAGGAAGAGGAGCCCGATGAGGTTTACCTCTCTCGTGTGGCTGCCGGCGGTCGGGAGGCGCTTCTGGTGAAGCTCGCCGACCGGCTGGACAATACGCGCACGCTCGTGCGGGCGCCGCGCGAATTTCGTGAGCGCAAGCTCGCCGAGATACGCGCAGCGCTGCCCATCTGGGAGCGTATGTTCCTGGAGAGTGTGCCGCTGATCAGGAAAGCGATCAAGGAGGTGGAAGATGCCTCGTAGATCGCTTTCAGAGCTTCGTCTGCGCGCCGGTGCGGCTCTTCAGGTTGCACCGGAGCTCCGTAAGGAGGCTCGTGAGAATTGCGAGTGAGAAGTCACCTTCGGCGGCATTCTCGCTTGCCTCGCGCGCAGCACAGCTTCATGGCCACGCGGGCATGGACACTTTGGCGCTTGCCAAGGCGACCCGCTGGCTTGCCGTGATCCGACGGGATTACGGTGAAAAAGCGTTTTTGGGGACCGTGGGGACGCCTGCGGCCATGAACCAAGGAGAAAATTCATGAGCAACCCGCTTTCTCAGGCCACCGCGGTGGCCGGCAAGGTCAGGGCGATCACCGACGAGGTGCTCGCCGAAAACATCGGGCGGGAGCAGATGGTGCATGCCGTCTGGCTCTCGCTCATCTCCGGCAACCCGGCGTTTTTCCTGGGCGAGCCGGGCCTTAACAAAACCGGCACCGTCCAGGCGCTTGCGCGCCGGATTGACGGGGCGGTCTTCTACGACGCCCTGATGCCGACCGTTGTGTCGGTGGAGCAGCTTCTTGTGGAGTCTACCTCCATTGAGGAGTCGCCGACCAGCTCGGGCGGTAAGGAAATTCGCGTGCGAGAGAAACTCGGCCGGGCGGCGAAGGCACACCTCGTCTTTGCCGACGAGATCTGGAAGGCGGAGCCGCGCGTGCTCCAGACGGTTCTGGATCTCGCCAAGGGCGACGGGGTGCGCCACGAGGGCGCGATGATCAAAACGCCGCTTATGGCGTTTATCGCCGCGTCCAACGAGTTGCCCGAGCCGGAGGGCAACCTTGGCGCGATGTGGTCGCGTATGACCATTCGCGCCGTGGTGGAGCCTTTGGGTGCTGGAGAGAAGCGCGCGTTTATCAAAGCGCGCCTTGCCCGCAAACGGCACGCGAGCTCCGGCGGCGCTCAGCCGGCACAGAAGCTCACCTTGCAGGAGGTGGAGCTTCTGCGGCAGGCGCAGCCGCTCGTTGCCGTCCCCGACGACATCGTTGAGCAGGTGCTGGAGATTTACCAAGCCCTGCGAGACAAGGACTCGGAGGGCTTTGACTGGCTATGGGCCGACGACCGGCGCTTTGGCCGTATCTTTGATGTCCTGCAGGCAAATGCCCTGCTGGACGGACGAGACACGGTCAGCCGGCAGGACCTGTGGGTCCTGAATCTGCTCCTGTGGGATGACCCGGAGCAGATTCCGACGGTCGTGGAGACCGTCGCGCCGTACTGCCGGACGCCGCTCTCGGAGGCCGAGGAGCTCGTGGATGCGCTCTTTGTGCCCGATGGCCTCGTCGCGGAGGTCAAGGGCGGCAAGCGCGATCGCCTAGTAGAAGCGATCACCCAGATTGAGGAGTGCGAGAAAGAGCTCGCGCGCCTCATGGGTGAGGCCTCTGGTACCGAGGCCGCTTCCATCGGCGACCTCCAGGCGAAGATTGCCGCCGAGAAGCAGGCGGTGGTCAGTGCTGCCTTGGGGACCAAATATACGGTCTCCAGTCGCAAATAATGGAGGTCAAAATGGAAAATCCCAGTAAGCCGCCGCTTACGCGGCAGGAGCTCGGGCGCCTGCTGGTGTCGGATGCGGATGCCTTCACACAGCTCCGCTTCCTCCGGCACCGGGAGACAACCCCGGCGCTCCAGGAGCTCGAGCGGGCGGCGGAAGACCGCCTGCCGGGCTCGGTAGGCGCGCTCGCCGACCTCTACCACGCGCTCTGGTCTCCCGACCCAAAGCTCCTCCCGGAGGAGCAGGTCGGGACCGACCGGCGCGCGTGGCGTGCGATGCTCCAGGGCATGCTCGCCTCCTCAGCCTACGAGGCGGCGCATGCCCGGACGCGCCTCTCGGACCTCCGGTCGCTTATCGGGACCATTGAGCTCGGCAACGCCATTGCCGCGCAGGTATCCGAGGAGGATGCGGAGAAGCTACGGGAGCAGGCCGCGGCGCAGCGCGAGGCGGATGAGGCCAACGACAGGGCCGAGGAGGCCGAGTCGCAGGCGGATGCCGCCGAAGCGCTTGCACAGGCGGCCGCCGGGCAGGCGCAAGCCGGCTCCGGGCAAGGCGGCGACTCTCAGCCGGGTGAGCCGTCCGGCGAGGATGCGGGTGGTGAGCCGCAGGAGAGCTCGCAGGGGCAATCTGGCGATTCGCTGGGTGCGTCCGGTATGCCGCAGTCCGGAGTCGGCACTCCCGCGGGTGGTGCAATGCCGCAGGCGGGAGCGCCGTCGAGGATGCCGCAGAGCGGCCGGCCCCAGAGGGGCGGTCGCGCAGAGGCGCACTCCGGCGGTGGCACCATCACGCCCGAAGAGGCCCAAGCGCTTGCCGATGAGCTCGCGAGGCAAGCCCAGGAGGCGCGCGCGAAGGCCGAGGCCGCGCGTGAGGAAGCCGAGCGCAAGCAGCAAGAAGCCGACCGGCTCGCCGAGGCGCTTCTGGGAGAGCCCGGGAGCGAGGAGGCGGCCGAGAAGCTCCAGGAGCTTGCGCGCATCGGCGCGGCGGCGATGCGCAAGGCCCAAAAGAAGGTGGAAGAGGTCTCCGAGACCTTGGAAGCCTGGGGCCTTGAGGAGGGTGAGCTCACCCGCGAGGGGATGCCTGAGGCGATGGGCATTCTGGAGCGGATGCAAAAGAGCGATGCCTTCAAAAAATTCGCATCGCTCCTTGGCCGGATTCGTCGGATTGCCGCCCGTAAGGCGAAGTCCGACGAGAGAGTCGAGGGAGTTCGGGTATCAAAGCCCGAGCTCGGCCGCGACATTCGCCGGGCGGTGCCGGCGGAACTTGCCGCGCTTGCGACGCCTGTCACTCGACCCAAGACGCTTGTGCGTTGGGCACGGGGCGAGCTGCGCTTGCGCGGCGAGGAGGCAAAGCAGCGCCTCGGCGAGGGGCCGGTGGTGGTCTGCGAAGACTCTTCCGGCTCCATGGACGGAGCGAAGCGGCAGTGGGCGAAAGCGACAACGCTCGCGCTTGCCCACTACGCCAAGCTCCGCAAGAGGTCGTTTGCGTGGATCATGTTTGATTCGCGCGTGCAGGCGGTTAAGGTCGTTGAGAAGGGCCGGCTGTCTGCGAAGGACCTTCTGGAGATCGCCGAGGTAAGCTCCGGCGGCGGCACCTCATTTGAAGCGCCGCTTGACCGCGCCCTTGAGGTGATTCGCGAGGAAGGCTTGAAAAAGGCCGACATCGCGTTTATCACCGATGGTGAGTGCGCGGTTGCCGACGAGTGGCTCAAGGAGTTTCTCGCTGCAAAGGAGAAGCTCCAGTTCAATGTCGTCAGTGTCCTGTGCGACGTGGGCGCCACAAGCGGCAGCACGGTAGAGAAATTCTCTGACCGTGTTGAGCGTGTCTCCTCGCTTGACGAGGGGGATGCCGCCGCAGTCATCGGCCATATAGGAGGTGGTCATGGCTGAGGAGCTTATTGTCACCAAAATCGCCGAGCAAGGGAAGAAATTTGATGAAACCGGACAGTGCATCACATCGCACGAGCGGTCCATTGTCTTTCTCCCTCGCGAGGCGAAGCCCGGCGAGCTCGTCCGTGTCCGCCTCATTCCCATCACCGATCCGGAAGGGAATGAGAAAAAAGACCGCAACGGGCGTGTTATGTACCGTGCGGTCTGGGCGCCCGCGAGTCTTAGCCTCAAGCAGAGGATTGCGCAGGAGGCGCAGAGATTGCGCGCCTGCGCAGCTCTGCAGGGCAAAGCGGGAGAAGCGGCAGCGCGCACTCTTTTGGGTGCCGCCCCTCAGGGTGGTACCGGCTTTGACTGGTACTATTTTGAGGAAAGCGCGGCATACGCGTCACGCTTCTCCCCCTCTGCGCTGTTACTGCTCGAACATATCGAGCATGTGCAGGGCAGTGCGGAGGCGGAACTGCTCGCCTGGGTGGCGGATGGGGCGTACTACCGACGCCGCGCACGTGGGGAGCCAGTAGATTACTGGCAGTGCCCCGATCTATCCGCCGCCAGATTGGAGGCGTTGGGCAATGACTCACTGTTGTTGTCCCGACGCCTTGATGGGGAGGAATCGTGATGGATTCTTCCTTCAAAATCATTCAACTTTCTCGCCCGGCTGCGGAAGCAGCCGGGCGTTCCCCTCTCCACATGTTTCCGTGGAGAGGGGTTTTTTATTTTCGGCGGCGTGCATTGTTGTGGAGTTATAAGAGGCGCGGCACACAGCGCGGCGCAGGGCGCCTGCCGCATCCACAGGCGCGGGTGCGTGGGGTGTGGGGTTATTTGCTATACTGAAAAAACCACACGAGGGTATGCGGGGAACGCGGCGGCGCGGATTAGCACCGCGAAGGCGCGCGCGGCTCTCCGCGCCGTTTCGGTGCGTCCTTTTCCATGCTTGCCCATTCGCCACAGCTCAAAGATTTTATCCTTGATGCGGGGCTCGTATCCCGCAAGGCCTACGAGGCGGCGGAAAAAGAGGCAGAAAAGAAACACACCACTCCCGAGGCGATTTTGCTCGCCAATGGCGAGCTCACCGAGGACGACCTGCGCCGCATGGAGTCCTATGTGTTGGGCATACCCTTCATTGACCTCAAGGGCATGAAGGTGGATTTTGAAACGCTCTCGCTCATTCCCGAACCCATTGCGCGGCGGCACAACATTGTCGCCTACCGCAAGAAAGGGAATGATTTGGAAGTTGCCATGATGGACACCGAGGCGCTGCAGTCCATTGAATTTTTGAAGAAAAAATTGGGGCTCAAAATACTCCCGCGGCTCACCGACGCTGATTCCATCAAGCACGCGCTCCTGCAGTACCAAAAGACACTCAAAGACGAGTTCGGCGACCTCATCCAGCGCGAGAGCGCCTCCATTGAGCTCATCAATGAAGACGGCGAGGAGATCTCGGAGGAGAACTTGAAGAAAATGGCGGAAGACCTGCCGGTGGTCCGCATCGTTAACGCGCTCCTCAAGCACGCCCTCATCCAAAACGCGTCCGACGTGCACATTGAGCCCATGGAGAAAAAGGTGCTGGTGCGCTACCGCATTGACGGCATCCTGCACGACGCCATGACGCTACCCGCCGCTGCGGCACCCAGCATTGTGGCGCGCATCAAGGTGCTCTCCAATTTGAAATTGGATGAGAAGCGCTTGCCGCAAGACGGGCGCTTCAAGCTGGACATTGACGGCGAAAAGGTGTCGTTCCGCGTGTCCACGCTCCCTACCTACTACGGCGAAAAGGTGGTCATGCGCCTTTTGCGCGAGGGGGGCGGCGGCTATACCATGGAAACGCTCGGCTTCCACGGCGTGGCGCTGGAGTGGATCCACGAGGCGCTCAAAAAGACGACCGGCATGCTGCTCACCACCGGCCCCACCGGCTCGGGAAAGACCACCACCCTCTACACCATGCTGGATATCCTCAACACGCCGGACGTGAACATCTCTACCATAGAGGACCCCATTGAGTACCAGGTGCCGCGCATCAACCAAACACAGGTAAAGCCTGACATTGGCCTCACCTTTTCCGCGGGCTTGCGCGCCCTGATGCGCCAGGACCCCGACATCATTATGGTGGGTGAGATTCGCGACCATGAAACGGCATCGCTTGCCATCAACGCCGCGCTCACGGGACACAAGGTGCTCTCCACGCTCCACACTAACAGCGCCGCGGGTACCATTCCGCGCATGATGGACATGGGCGCCGAGCCGTTCCTCTTGGTGTCCACGATCAATGTCATCATCGGCCAACGCCTGGTGCGCAAGTTAACCGCCGCGCGTGAGCCATACACGCTGGAAAAAGACGAGCTTGCCGCACTGCGCCGCAAGGTGGATTTGGACAAGGTTATCCGCGCGCTCGTGAGTGAAGGCGTGGTGGCGCGCGGCACCACGCCCGATAAGCTCGTGTTCTACAAACCCAAGCCGAGCGACGAGTCGGAGGATGGCTACAAGGGGCGCATTGGCATCCACGAGGTGATGAAGGTCACCCCCGCCATCAAAGAGCTCGTCATGCAGGGGCGCCCCGCAAGCGACTTGGAGGCGCGCGCGCGCGAGGAGGGCATGCTCACCATGCTGGAGGACGGCATATTTCTCGCCGCGCGAGGCATCACCACCATAGAGGAGGTGCTGCGCGTTGTCAGTGATTAGGTGTGTACGCCGCCGCACGGCTGAAGGCCCATGAAGTATACCTACACCTACACGACACCGGACGGCCACACGCACACCAAAGCGGTTGAGGCAGAAAACCGCTTTGAAATTTACCGCTTGGTGCGCAAGGAGGGGGGCAATGTGGTCTCCATCAAGGAAGGGCGCGCCGCGTGGGGCGCGCTCAATATGGAGGCGGTGAATGCTGCGCTCTCACGCGTAAAGATGGTGGAGAAAATTCTCTTTGCGCACAATCTCAGCGCCATGCTCGCCGCAGGATTGCCGTTGTCGCGGGCGCTTTCGGTAATGGAGCGGCAGACGAAAAACCCTAAACTCCAGCAGGTACTGCGGGACATCAGCGAACACATTCGGCAGGGCAGCGAGCTGTGGCGCGCACTGGAGCGCCACCCCAAGGTGTTTTCACCGCTCATGGTCGCTATGGTGAGAGCGGGGGAAGAGTCGGGCAAGCTCTCGGAATCGCTCAAGGTTATTGCCGACCAAATGGAGCGCACCTACGAGCTGAAAAAAAAGATACACGGGGCGATGATCTACCCCGGCATCATCATCACCGCACTTGTGGGCATTGGCGCACTGATGCTCACCTTTATCGTGCCGACGCTGAGCCAGACATTTGAGGATTTGGGAGTGACCCTGCCGGCAACGACGCAGTTTATCATTACACTCAGCAATTTTTTGGTGAACTATACATTCTGGGCATTAGCAGTGTTGGTAGCGGCCGTGGTGGGGATAGGGTATGGGTTGCGCACCGAGGCGGGCAAGCGCGTGCGTGACGCCCTTACGCTCCGCATACCACTCATCGGCACCATTGTGCGCGAAGCCAACGCCGCGCGCACCTGCCGCACACTCGCCTCGCTCCTCTCTGCGGGGGTTTCAGTGGTAAAAGCGATGGAAATCACCGAAAGCATTGTACAAAACCGCAGTTTCCGCCCCGTGTTGCGGGAAGCACAGGCGCGGGTGCAAAAAGGGGTGCCGGTTTCAACAGTTTTTCAAGCGCACGAGCACCTGTACCCGCCGCTGGTGGGGGAGCTCATGGCAGTGGGGGAAGAGACAGGAGAGCTACCGGGCATGCTGGCGGAGCTCGCTAAATTTTATGAGGGCGAGGTGGACCAAAAGACCAAAAACATTTCCACCTTTATTGAGCCGTTGCTCATGTTGCTCGTCGGAGGTGCGGTAGGATTTTTCGCCATTTCCATGCTGCAGCCCATTTACTCAATTACCAATGCCTTTTAAGTTTCTTGCCACTCTGGTTGTGCGGCGATGGGGAAGGCAGGCAGTGCCGGGGCCGGTTCGCGGTGCGCACCGCGGCGCATCGCTCATAGAGCTACTCATTGCCATTGCGGGCTTGCTGCTGGTATTTGCGAGTGTCGTGCTGTTGGTGAATTTTGCCTCTGAGGTACTCGCAAATAATAAGGCGCGCGCCGGCGCGCTCGCGCTTGCCAATGAGCGGATGGAGTACCTTCGCTCGCTCTCGTATGACGCTATCGGCACGCAAGGGGGCATTCCCGCCGGTTCCGTCGCGCAGCGCGAGGTGGTGGTGCTCAACGGTATCGCCTATACGCGCCGCACGTTGGTACTCTACGTGGATGATCCTGCGGACGGATTGGGTTCTGCGGATAGCACGGGCATTACCGCCGACTACAAGCGCGCCAGGGTGGAAGTATCGTGGCAGGTGCGTGGCGCTTCCAGTTCGGTCGCGCTGGTTTCCAATTTTTCTCCGAAGGGTATAGAAAGTTTGTCGGGCGGAGGCACGTTGCGCCTTACCGCGATTGATGCGCTGGGGCAAGCGATTGCGGGGGCCTCGGTGCGCGTGGTCAATAATGCCACCAATCCCGCCATTGATGCGACGTACTATACCGACACGGGCGGCGAGGTCATCGTCCCCGGCGCGCCTGCCGCCAGTGAGTATGAAATTTATGTGAGCAAGAGCGGCTACAGCACTGCGCAGACCTACAGTGCCTCCAGCACCAATCCCAATCCCAGCCCCGCGCACCTCACCGTGGTAGAGGGCAACACCACGCAAGCGACGTTTGCCATTGACCGCGTGGCGCAGAAAACCATTGTCACCCGTGCGCCGGTCACGCAGGGTACTTTTACCGATGGATTTGACGATGAGAGCCAGTTAGCGTCACTCGCCTCCACGGTGGTTGCTACGGGTACGCTCATGCTCATGGCGTCCACCTCGGGGGAGTTTGTGCCTGCCGGGACCGGCACCTCGGTGACTATTGCGCCGTCGGGCTTGGTGCAGTGGAAACAGCTCTCGTGGAACGCCGCGGTGCCCGCCTCCACCACCCTGCGCGTGGGTGTCTTGTACGATTCCGGCGGCAGTGTCTTTGTGCGGGTTCCGGATACGGTACTGCCGGGAAATTCTCTCGGTTTTTCTGCGAGCCCGGTAGACCTCACCACCCTCTCACCTACCACTTACCCTGCGCTGCGCCTTGAGGCGGTACTCGCAACACAGGACACCGCCACCAGCGCTGTGCTCACGGATTGGACGCTCACCTACGATGCGGGTTTCACCCCTATTGGCAATGTTACGTTTCACATGCGCGGCGCCAAGATCATAGGCGACAACGGCGGAGTGCCGGTCTATAAATTTACCGCCACTGGAACCACCGACAGCGCGGGCACCTACACCTTTAGCAATTTAGAGTGGGACACCTACACGCTCTCCGTCCCCGAGTCGTCCGGATATGATGTCACAGAGTATTGCCCGCCCCAGCCGCGGGGTATTGCGCCCGATTCTATGGTAACGACCGCCATCTCTCTGGCTCCCAATACCCCCCACTCGCTGCGGGTGGTGGTGCGCGACAGCTCCAATGCGGTACTGGAGGGGGCCTCGGTGCGGGTCATGCGCCCCGGCTATGACGTGACGCGCACCACCACCTCGTGCGGGCAGGCGTACTTTGGCGGTCTAGCTGAAGAATCGGATTACACCATAGTGGTATCACACCCCTCATTTCCGCCCCAAACACTCGCGGAACAGGCGGTGGCAGGTGATACGGTGATTGAGGTGACCCTTGCGCCCTAGATGCACTCGTTATTGCTGCCTATGCGACATCACTCAGTGCCACATGGGCCGCAGCGCCGCACAGAGGTGTCCCGGTTGCGCGCGAGGGGGTACACCTTGGTGGAAATGCTCATGGTGCTCGCCGTGTTTTCACTGATTTCTGCGGCGGTATTTGCCGCCATCGTGTGGGTATATCGCACCCACGCGTACTTTATTGAACAAGCGTATGCGATACTGGATGCGCGCCGGAGTGCGGAGGAGATGGCACGTGAGCTGCGCGAAGCGAACTATGGGTCAGATGGCGCATACCCGTTGGAATCTATTGCCGCCAATGCGCTGGTGTTTTACGCGGATGTGACGGGCGACAGCAGAATGGAGCGTGTACGGTACTATCTGCAGGGGGAGGATCTCATGCGCGGTGTGACCGAGGCCACCGGCACTCCGCTCGCCTACAATCCCTCTGCCGACGAGCAGGTGGCCACGTCGGCAGCGCACGTGCGCAACGGTGCGCTCGGTATTCCCATTTTTACCTACTATAATGCTACCGGGACGCAAATTACCGACATGAATGAGGTACTGGCAGTGCGCTTTGTGGATGTGAACGTTATCATTAACATTAACCCATCGCGTTTGCCGACTGATTATGCGGTCCGCACGAGCGCATCCCTGCGCAACCTTAAAGACAACCTCTGATAATCCATGTACGCCCCCCGCACTCATACTCCCGCCTCTCACCGTCCGCATGCCGCACGTGGCAGCATGCTGGCGCTCGTGCTGGTGTTCAGTTTTGTATTCGTCATTCTCCTCACCGGCGCCACCACCTTTATCGTGCAGCAGAGGAGCCTCCAGCTCAATCGTGTGGAAAACGCGCGTGCGCTGCAGATTGCCGAGGCGGGACTGGAGTACTACAAATGGTTCTTGGCGCACTACCCCAATGATGTGCAAAACGGCACCGGTGCGCCCGGTCCCTACGTCATGGATTACAAGGATCCGGAAGGCGGAATCATCGGGAAGTACTCGCTGGACATAAGCGGGGTGAGCCAATGCGGGCAAATTGAGTACGTGGATATCACCTCTACCGGATGGACGCTCGCCGAGCCGGGCGTTACCCGCACTGTGTACGGGCGCTACAGCCGCCCCACCGTGGCGGATTACTCCTACATTATTAATAGCAATGTGTGGGCGGGACCCGACCGGAAAATTTACGGTCCCTACCACTCCAATGGCGGCATTCGCATGGACGGCACCAACTATGCCGAGGTAACCAGCGCGCAAACCTCGTGGCTGTGCACCCCTTCCTTCGCCTGCAATCCCTCGCAAAACGTAGATGGCGTATTCGGATCGGGGCCCAACAGCTCCCTGTGGAAGTTCCCTTCCAGCAATATTGATTTTGAGGGCATCACGCTTGACCTGGTGCAGATAAAATCTTTGGCGCAATCCAGCGGCCTCTATTTTCCGCAGATCAGCGGCGCCTCTCCCCGCAGAGGCTACCATCTCGTGTTTCAGGCAGATGGCACCGTGGACGTGTACCGAGTAACGAAGAGCCGTCGCATCTGGAGTTATGACGGTGAAGATGGCTGGGCGCGCCGCTATGAGATTATTACCCGTGAGAATTTTCTCGGCTCCTACACCGTTCCCGCCACGTGCTCAGTTATCTTTGTAGAGGACAAGGTGTGGGTTGAGGGAGTGGTGGAGGGGAAGATAACAGTGGCATCGGCGGATGTTATCAATCCCGTATACACCACCGATGTTATCCTTAACGGATCTCTTACCTATGCGCACAGTGATGGGACTGATGGACTCGTCCTGTTGGCGCAAAATAATATACGCATCCCTCTGCTCTCTCCCGACAATATGAAGCTCAACGGTATCTTTATCGCGCAGCAGGGAGATTTCGGCAGAAATTACTACACTAAAACCGGGCAACGCGATGTGCCGAGAGTGTATGATTCCTACGTATTCCGCAATTCACTGGATATCGTGGGGACCATTGTTTCCAATGGGCGGGTGGGCACTAAGTGGTACTGTGGAGATACGGAGAAGTACTGCTCAGGATACGCGAACCGCACCAATACGTATGACGCGGCACTCGCGGACGCTCCGCCGCCGTTTACCCCGACCGTGAGCCCCGATTATCGCTTTGTCATGTGGAGCGAGGAGAATTAATACCACGTGCCATGGTATCATACCCCGCATGAATGCCGCCAAACACCTCATTGTGGGGAATTGGAAGATGCACCCTTCCTCGCTTGCTGAAGCTAAAAAGATATTTCGCGCACTCCTGCGCGGCATGGGAACCTACCGCCACGCAACGCTTGCGGTGTGCCCGCCGGCGGCATACCTCGCCGCATTGCGCGCCCTGTATCGGGGGCGGCGGCTGATATTCGGGGCGCAGAACTGCCATTTTCTCAGAGAGGGTGCCTATACGGGAGAAATTGCGCCGCCCATGCTCGCTTCCCTGGGCGTGCGTATGGTTATTGTGGGACACTCGGAGCGGCGCGCCATGGGGGAGGACAACGCCGTAGTGCGTAAAAAGTTGCGCGCGGTGTTGGATGAGGGCATGGAGGCGGTCCTTTGCATTGGCGAGGCGCACCGCGACAGCGCGGGCGCGTACCTCGCATTCCTCACAGAGCAGTTGCAGAGCGCGCTTACCGGCCTTACCGCCGAAGAACTGTCGCGGGTATGTGTGGCATACGAGCCGCTCTGGGCGATTGGCAAAAGTGCCGCGGAGTCGGCGGTGCGCCCCGCGCACGTCCACGAGATGGTGATTTTTGTGCGCAAGTTTGTGCATCAGCGGTACGGGGGAGAAGCGGCGGCGCGCGTGCGGGTACTCTATGGGGGTTCCGTGGAGCCGGCGAATGCGGCGGCGCTCTTGTTGGAGGGGCGCGCCTCAGGGCTCTTGGTGGGGCACGCCAGCATAGTGCCGAAGGATTTCTTGGCGATTGCCGCACTCGCTGACCGGCCCGCGCTATGACCGCCCTGCGTACACTGGACCAATTGCCGCTCACGCCCGGTACGCGCGTGTTGGTGCGTGCGGGGCTTAACGTGCCGGTGCGCGAGGGCTCCGTTACCAATGAGTTCCGCCTGCGCGCGCTGCTGCCCACCTTAACGCACCTGCGCGCGCGCGGCGCGGTAGTTCTCCTCATCGGGCACATCGGCCGCGATCCGCGGGCGACATTGGCGCCAGTCTTCCGCATCCTCGCGCGCCATGTGCCGCTCTCTTTTGCGGGGGACATTCTCTCCGCACGCGCGGCCGCACGTATCAGCGCGGCCCCTGCCGGTGCAGTGCTGTTGTTTGAGAATATTCGGAAGTTTGCAGAAGAAAAGCGCAATGACGAAACATTCGCCCGTGCGCTTGCTGCGCGTGCCTCGTATTTCGTCAATGATGCATTCTCTGCCTCGCACCGCGCCCACGCGTCTATCGTGGGAGTGCCCCGTTTCTTGCCTTCCGCCGTCGGTGTGCAATTTGCCAAAGAGGTGGCGCACCTTTCCCGCGCGCGCACGCCTGAGTCTCCCGCGCTTTTCATATTGGGCGGCGCGAAATTTGCCACCAAGGTACCCCTTTTGCGTGAGATGCTCTCGGTATATGACCGCATATTTATTGGCGGCGCACTTGCGAATGATTTCTTTAGAGCAAAGGGGTGGGAAGTGGGGCGGTCGTTGGTTTCGGAAGAAACGGAGGGCGTGGCATCACTGCTGGCGCATGAAAAAATCCTTTTGCCGGAGGACGTGGTGGTGGTAAATCCGGAGGGGGTGCGTGCACTGCGCCTCGCGCATGCGGTGTTGCCCGAGGAGCGCATCGTGGATATAGGGCCGCGGAGTGTGCGCGCGCTCGCGCGCGCCGTGCGCGCGAGCGCCTTTGTGCTGTGGAACGGCCCGCTGGGATGGTTTGAGGGCGGGTTCGGCGGCAGCACGGAAGCGGTTGCAGAGGAAGTTGCGGCGCATCGGGCGGTGTCTATTGTGGGCGGGGGGGATACGATTGCGGCTATTGCCCGCAAGGGCATTGAAGACTGCTTCACCTTTCTCTCTACGGGCGGTGGTGCTATGCTGGATTACCTGGCAGAGGGCACCCTGCCGGGGATTCAAGCACTGGAGCAAAGTCCGGCACCTTCTCCGGACGGCTGCGCTGCATAACCATGAATCACGCACGCCCTGATGAGCTTCACCCGCCCGCGCACCCCACGGTGGCGCGCATTGAGGCATTGTTGCGCGCGCAGGGTATTGCCTATGAAAAGTTTGTCCATGCGCCGGTGCGCACGAGCGAGGAGGCGGCGCGCGTGCGGCCGGGTTTCTCTCTTGCCGAGGGCGCCAAGGCGCTCCTGGTGCGTGCGGTGCGCCGCAAGGGAGAGGAGGGGGCGGTAGCACAATTAGTGGTGCCGGGAGATGCGCGCTTTGCGCCGCGGCTTGCGCGGCACGCCCTTGGGGCAAAGCGCATTTCTTTTATAGAGGAGGAAGAGGTGCGCGCGCTCACGGGCGGTGTAGCGCCGGGCGGGGTGCCGCCGTTCGGCATTCTTTGGAATATTCCCGTATATTGCGACCGCAGCCTCTTGCTGCGCCGCCGTATCATCTTTAATGCCGGAGACCGGCGCGTGTCGCTCGCACTTGCGCCGCAAGAGTATGTGGCGGTGGTACGGCCACACATTTGTGACCTCGTAGCGCAGAGCCAAGAATCATAAGGCACCCGCGCGGTGCAACAACAATAGGTGCGCTTTCGTATCGCTCACCTTTTTCTTTTTGTTTAAGAGAGGTGGCTGCGTATTTTTTCTGCGACGTTCTCCAGCACCTCGTCAGCGACTTCCGCGCCGTGGCGTATGGTGAGCGGCTGCCCCTCGGGTACGGGATAGAGGCGTATGTGGACGTGCGGCACCTCAAACCCTTCCACCACCGCGCACGTGCGCCGCGGCTTGAGGGCACGGTCCATGGCGCGCGCCGTTTTTTTGGCCGCCAGCCAAAGGTGCGCATAGAGGTCGTCGGGCAGATCAAAGAGGTAGTCTATCTGCGCTTTGGTAATAACCAGCGTTTGCCCGTACACGCTGGGAAACTTGTCCATCAGAACGAATATCTTCTCGTCTTCCCACACCTTTACGCCGGGAATTTCGCCCTTGAGAATCTTGGTGAATATAGAGTCTTGTGAACTTTGTGATGCCATATGCCCGCGATGAGGTCTGTGTTTGCTATACTGTAATGAACCTTTTGCAAAAACACAACATGCGCGACGCCTCTTTTGACACGCCGGCGTTTTTTTTCGCCCTCAAGTTCTTCGCGCTGGTTGCGCTGCTGGGTGCCGCGGCACGTTTCGGGGCGGACGCTTTTGCGGTACCCTGGCTTTCTTCCGACGCGGCGGCGGAAGCGCGGATGACGGCGAGCCCCTACATGGCGCTGGAAGGGGTGCGCGGCATTGGTCCACAGGTACTGCTGCCGCCGGCGCAGCGCGCCGAGGCATTTATGGATGCGCGCGTTCCCCTCTCCGGGAGGTTCATTGGCGTGAATTTGGCGGAGGGGTGGGTGCGCCTCTATGAGGACGGCACAGAGAGGGAAGAATACCCTATCCTCAAACGCGCGCAGGCCGGCACGCACTGGAACCTCCCTACCGGCATGACCGCGGTGGCGCAAAAATACACCGTGCAGCGTTCCCGTGTTGCCGGGGTGGCATTTCCCTATGCCGTGGAGGCTGCAAATGGCTTTTTGCTGCATGGCTGGCCCATTGATACGGGCACCCAACAGCCGGTGCCCGAGGCGTATGAGGGAGGCGGAGTGCGCCTCGCCTCTCCTGCGGCACAGCGAATATTTCGCTTTGCCCGAGAGGGGGTGCCACTCTATATATATAACCCCGCCGCGCGCGCACGGCGCGCGGGCGCGCCTCCTGCGGCGCTGCGCTTATATAGCACCGCGCTTCCTCAGCTCAGCGCAAAAAGTTTTGCGGTCGCCGATGTGGCGCGCGGGGAGATTATCGCCGCGCGCGGCTTGAAAGAGCCGCGCCCCATCGCATCGCTCACCAAACTCATGACCGCGGTGGTGGCGATGGAGCGCCTCACGCCCACAGAGTGGGTGCGTGTGCCCTCTCGCCGCGCGCGCTATCGCGCCGAAGATTTGCTTGCCCCGCTCTTTTTGCGCTCCGACAACAAGGTGGCGCGCGCACTCGCCGCTGCGGCGGGTGGCACCGAGGATTTTGTGGCGGGCATGAATGCCCGCGCGCGCGCATGGGGGATGCGCCGCACCACGTTTGCAGACCCATCGGGCCTCTCTCCTGGCAATACCGCTAGTCCGCTGGATGTGCTCAAATTAGCGCAGCGCATATATGCCGCGCATGCATATTTGCTCGCCGTAAGCCGGAAGCCCCGCGCCACTATTGTCGCCGAGAGTGGTGCGCTGTGGCGCATGGAGAACCAAAATCGGTTTGCCGGCGACCCTTTTTTCATCGGCGGCAAGTTGGGGTTCACTGACGAGGCGAAAAAAACGGGGCTTTCACTGTTTTCCGTACCGTTTGGCAACGAAACGCGCACCATTGCCATCGTTGTGCTGGGTTCCAAAGATTGGAAACGGGATACCGATGCACTGCTGGATTGGCTGCGGCGCACGGCGCGCCCCTCCCCGGAGGGCAAGTTCGCGGGAAGCATATGAGGGGCGCGCCGCGAGAAACGGTAGCGGTGCGCCCCGTGCCCGAGGAGGCAAAGCGCGCGCTGGCGCCGCACTATCCCAATCTGCTCGCCACCCTCCTTGCGCTGCGTGGCGTGGCAACGCCCGACGATGCGGAGCGGTTTTTGGAGCCGGATTACGTACGGGATACCCACGACCCCTTTTTGCTGGCGGACATGGAAGCGGCGGTGCGCGCCATTGCCGCGGCACTCTCTCGCGGCGAGAGGATAGGTATCTTTGCCGATTATGACGCCGATGGCATTCCCGGTGCGGTGGTGCTGCATGATTTTTTCGCGCGCATCGGGTATCCCAAAGTGGAGGTGTATATTCCGCACCGCAACCGCGAGGGTTTCGGTTTGAATACCAAGGGCATTGAGGCGCTCGCCGCGCGCGGGGTGAAGCTGCTGATCACTGTGGACTGCGGCACGGGACAAAAAGAAGAGATTGCCTATGCCCGCGCCCGCGGCATGGAAGTGGTAGTCACCGACCACCATCTGGCTTCGGAGGAACGCCTGCCATGCGCGGCGGTGGTGAACCCGAACCAAAAAAGGTGCCGCTATCCCAACAAAGCGCTCTGCGGTGCAGGGGTCGCCTACAAGCTCGTGCAGGCGCTCTTTGCGCGCGGTACGTGGGAGGTGCCGCGCGGGTGGGAGAAGTGGCTTTTGGATATGGTGGGTATTGCTACCGTTTCCGACATGGTGTCGCTGCGCGATCCGGAAAACCGCGCTCTCGTACGCTTTGGCCTGCGGGTACTGCGCAAGACACCGCGCCCCGGCGTGGTGCACCTCTGCCGCGCCCTGCGGATTTCCCAGCGCTACCTCACCGAAGAGGACATCGCGTTTGCGCTCGCCCCGCGCATCAATGCGGCGTCGCGCATGGATGAGCCCGAACTTGCGTTTCGGCTCTTGGCCACGCGCCGCCCTGCAGAGGCGGAGGTGCTGGTGCGTCAGCTGGATAAGCTCAACCATGCGCGCAAGGGGGTGGTTGCCGCCATGATCAAAAAAGTAAAAGCAAAAATAGCTGCGCTGCCTGCGGTGCCCCCTGTTATCGTTGCCGGCAGCCGGCAGTGGCGCCCTTCCCTTGTGGGGCTCGTGGCGAGCAGTGTTGCCGAGGCGTACCACCGCCCCGCGTTTGTGTGGGGAGAGGATGAAAACGGTGCCATTAAAGGGTCGTGCCGCGCGCCTCAGGGGCAGAGTGTGCACGCGCTTATGGCATCGTTGCCGGACGGATTTCTCACGGAGTACGGCGGGCACGCAGGTGCCGGAGGATTTTCTACTACCCCCGACAAAGTTCCCCTGTTAGAGCGGGAACTTATCACTGCATGGGGCGCGCCGGCCGCGGAGGAAGTGGCGGAGCAGTCACCGTACACCGTGGATGCCACACTGCCCGTGGAGCGGGTAACGTGGGATCTGCACCGCATGCTGGCGCGCCTTGCACCATTTGGGCAGGACAATCCTGTGCCGCTGTTTTGGTTTTCTAATGTCGCCGAAGCGACTGGCACGTGGTTTGGCAAAACCAAGGAGCATCTCAAGGTGCTGCTGCGGGGCGCGGAGGGGGGCGTGGTGCGCGGCGTGCGTTTCTTTGCGAAAGATGCGCCACTGGTGCCCCCCTATGTGGGAGTGGTAGAGGTTTCCCGCTTTGGCGGAAGGGAGGAGCTGCGGGTGCGGCTCTAACTCGCGGGGCGGCGCGCGCAGCGCTGTGCTACCATGTGTCCCGTATGCGGCTTATTCTTTTCACCGATGGCGGCGCGCGCGGCAATCCCGGCCCCGCCGCCGCAGGCGGCATAGTGGCGGATGAGGAGGGAAACGTGCTGGATTCCTTCTCCCGCTATCTCGGCACATGCACCAACAATGTGGCGGAGTACCGAGCGCTGATTGAGGGGCTCGCGCGCACGCAGCGCATTTGTGCTGCTGCACCATGCCGCGAGGTAGCGGTGCGCATGGACAGCGAGCTCATTGTGAAACAGATGCGTGGTGAGTATCGCGTGCGCCATCCTCAGCTCAAGCCGCTCTACGAGGAAGCGCGCGCACTCGTGCGCACCTTTCCCTGTCCCGTCTTTTTCACGCATGTGCCGCGCGAGGAGAATGCGGCGGCTGATCGTTTGGTAAACGAGGCGTTGGACCGGTGGGAAAAAGACCAGGACAGGAGCTTTTCTTGAAAGCGCCCTGTGGAAAGAAGGGAAGCAGTGCGCCACGCGCATGTTGCGGCGCACCGCTCTCGCATCCGCTATGATGGAGCAATGGAATCTGTGCGCCGCGGCGTTCGGTGGGCAAGCGCGGGATTTGCCCTGGGCATTGCGGGGCGGAGCCTTCTATGGGAGCATGCTGCCGCCGCATGGTTGGCGCTCGTCCTGGCTGCGGCCGTGCTGGGGGTAGCGTGGCTGCGCGGGCGTTCCGCCATGGTGTGGCATGCGTTGTTCCTGTGCGCCGTGTCGGTGGGTGCGATGCGCACCAGTGGCGTACTGGAGGAATTAGCGCGCGCAGAAGCGGCATTTCCCGATGGCAGCATTCTTGCCGCACGCGCGGTTGTGGTGCGGGAGCCGGAGGTGCGCGCGCGCTCTGTGCAGTACACCGTTGCGGTTCCGTACGGCGCGGGGCGTACGGCGCGTTTTTTGGTTTTTGCAGAACCCTATCCGCGTTTTTCCTATGGTGATGTGCTGCTGCTGCGCGGGCGCGTGGAGGCGCCGCGCCCTTTCGCAAGCGGCGCAGGGCGCACCTTTCCATATCCGGAGTGGCTGAAAAAGGAAGGAGTGGTGCGCGTGCTGTACCGCCCCTCCCTAGAGAAGGTAGGAGAGGGAGAGGGGAATATGCTTGCCGCGCAGCTGTGGTCGCTCAAGCGCGCCCTGCTGTCTTCGTTGGCGCGCGTGCTGCCCGAGCCTGCATTGGGGCTTGCAGCGGGGCTTTTGTTCGGGGAAAAGCGCGCACTGGGTGATACGTGGGTAGATGCCCTGCGCGCCACAGGAGTGGTGCATATCGTGGTGCTCTCCGGCTACAACATAACCTTGGTGGGGGAAGCAGTGCGCGGCGCGCTCCGCTTTCTTCCGCCAGCGCTGCAGTGGTGGGGCGGCGGCGCGGCAATCGCCGCCTTTGCGGTTATGGTGGGCGGTGGCGCCACGGTAGTGCGCGCAACGCTCATGGGCCTTTTGGCGCTTGTGGCGCGCGCAACCGGCAATGTGTATGAAATCACCCATGCGCTCCTTTTGGCGGGGCTTGCGATGCTCGCCTTTAATCCTCTGCTGTTAGCGTTTGACCCCTCATTTCAGCTCTCTTTTCTCGCCACCCTAGGCCTTATCCACGGCGCGCCGCTTGCGGAGCGATTGTTTCCTTTCCTCCCCGCGGCGTTGGGGTTGCGCGGGTTTGCCGCCGCCACGCTTGCCACGCAAACCGCCGTACTCCCCTTGCTGTTGTACCAAACGGGCACCTTTTCTCTGGTGGCGCTGCCAGCCAATCTGCTGGTGCTGGCGGTTACGCCCGCCGCCATGCTGTTTTCCTTTCTTGCAGGGCTTGTGGGGGTGTGGAGCGTGCTGCTTGCCGCGCCTTTTGCATTTGCCGCATGGTTCACGCTCTCCTATCAGCTGGAGGTGGTGCGCTTCTTCGCCGCGCTTCCTTTTGCCGCGCTCACGATTCCCGCATTCCCTTTTTGGCTCACCGTAGCGGGGTATGCGGCGTTAGGAATCGCATGGTGGCGCACTACCCGGCGCGTAAGGGATAGCACCGGGTATATCCGATAGGAAACGGGGAGGAGAGCAGTAATTTTTTACTGTGCCGCTGTGGCTGCAAAGCGCGCGGCGACTGTTTCCCAGTTTATGTTATCCATGTATGCCTCAAAGTACGCGGTGCGCTCGCTCGGGAGGTAATCCAGCAGGTACGCATGTTCCCACATATCCACTGCCAGTACCGCGGGGAGTGTTGCCAGGTGCCCGACGTCATGGTTGGTCACCCAATTGTTGTGGAAGCGCCGCGCGACAGGATCGTAGTTGAGAATGAGCCACCCGCTCCCGCGCGCCGCGGTGTCGCGAAATGCGGTGCGCCATGCCTCCATGCCGCCGAACTGCGCTTTTAGCGCAGCAAACAGTGCGCTCTCGGGCGCGAGCGGCTTGGCGCCGCCTTCCAAGTCGCCGAAGTAGTACTCATGCAGGCGCATGCCGTTAAATTCAAACCCGAGCCGCCGCCGCAGCTCCTGCATCACATGCAGGTTTTTTTCTTTGTTTTGTGCGAGCTCGGTCAGTTCCGTGTAGAGGAGGTTTACGTGTTTTACGTACCCTTGGTACAGCTTGAGATGTTCTTCTAATTGGCGCGAAGAGATGCCGGGAATGGTGGGGAGGGTAAAGGAGCGTGCTTCGTAGTGCATAGGAAAATATTAATGGAATTTTTATTAATTATTATTACATGAGGGATAAGTAGGGTGACGTACGTAGCAGCGGTATTATACCACCTTTTGCAGGTGGGGATTACCATACGGTCTGGCGCGGCTATACTGGGGTAATGCGCCGTGTGACCGCATCGGCAGGTGAAATCGTATTTTTCATTGCTATGGTGGCAGTGGTGGCTTCACTGGTTGCGGTAGCGCAAGAGTGGCGCGCCCGTGCGCAAAGTGCGAGTGCGCTGCGTGCAGCTTTGGCGGCAAAAGCGCGCGCCACACCACTCACGTGCCCATTTGATCCCGCACGCGGCTTAGTCATCGATTTTAAGGGTGTGCGCCTGTACGCTGCGCACACAGAAACACCACGGTACCTGTTGGCGGCGGAGCCGGGCGTATATCTCGCTTCGCTCTACTATCGGCACACACCTGCGGCACAGAACGTGCGCGCGGGTGCGGTGCTGTTAGAGTGGTTTGATGCGGAGGGCACAACCCTCCAGCGCGTACCTTTTTCCCTAGGAGGGGCAACTGCGGCGGCGCTGGGTGGGGTCGTGCAGCGCGCGCAGCCTTTTGTGGTGCCGCGCGGTTCTGCTGCACTGTCGCTGCGCTTTTTGCCGGCAGCCCAAGAGGGAGAGGAGGTGTTCGTGGCGGGGTGCCTGTTGCTCATACGTGCAGCATCGTAACATGGCGGGTGAGGGAGTGCGGGCTGCAGCGCATCACAGCGGGCGCGCGCACCGGTACCGCGTGCTGCGCATAGGGGTGGCGGTGGCGCTGTTCGCAGCGTCGCAGGCAGCGCTGTGGGTAAGTTTCTCTCCGGAGGAAGCATTGCTGCGCGTGGTGTTTTTGGATGTGGGGCAAGGGGACGCGATTTTTATAGAAGCACCCAATGGCGTGCAGGTGCTGGTTGATGGCGGTGCGCGTGCGTCTGCGCTCATGCCAGCGCTCGCGGCGGCCATGCCTTGGTGGGATCGCTCGCTGGATGTGGTGGTGGCCACGCACCCCGACAAGGATCATATCGGGGGGCTGCCGGAGGTGGCGGCGCGGTACCGCATAGGCCTTTTGCTTATGGGAACAGATGAGACAGTGCCATTTGCGCGCGCCCTGCGTGATGCCGCCGCGCGCGCCGCTATACCCCGCACTATTCCCTCCGCGGGCATGCGGCTTTGGTTAGACAAAACGCACGGCATTACGTTGGACATTCTCTCTCCGGATGCGCAGATACGCGCCGCCACCGCAGACAGCAATGCGCGGTCGGTTGTGGCGCGCCTCACGTTCGGTTCAGTGGATTTTCTCTTAATGGGCGACGCGCCACGCTGGGTGGAGCGCAAACTGCTGTGGGAGCGCCGCGCGCCGCTGGAGGCGGAGGTACTCAAGGTGGGGCATCACGGCTCGCGCACCTCTACCGCGCCAGAATTCCTTGATGCGGTGGCGCCCGCAGTGGCGGTTATTTCCGCGGGGGCGCGCAACCGCTATGGCCATCCGCATCCTGAGACACTCGCCGCGCTAAAAGCGCGCGGCATTTCGGTGGTTTCCACCGCCCGCGAGGGCAACATCACCTTGGCCACTGATGGTACACGCTGGTGGCGTGAGTAGCCCGTGTTTACTGGTGACGCGCTTTTTGCCGCGTGTCTGTGCCGCGCTTAACTGATAATTACTAATGAAAGGAAAAGCGCGCTGATGCTGCGCGCTTTTCCCTGTGGCTTGTGGCTTCTGTGGGGCCGTTTTAGATAAGACCCGCCTCTTTGAGCGCGCGGTACGCCCCTTTTTTATTGATAGTGCGGAGCGCTTTTGCGGAAAGTACCACGGTGATGCGGCGATTGAGTTCGGGGACAAAAATGCGCCGCTTCATCAAATTGACCTTGCGCCCCACTTTTCCTGTGGGGTTGAATTGGGTGGCGCGGATGCGGTTGGAATACCGCCCGCCGCGCTGGGTTTTCTTTCCAGTAAGGGCGCATTGCCGAGCCATAGTGTGCCCTAGGATACCACAGTTTGCCGCATGTGCAAGGCGGAAGAGGTAGGGAAGCGCGGAATGTGATAGAATGGCGCCACGGTACGTTGCACGAGATGCATTTCGTGGTGCGCCATATCCAGTGAACGCAGTTTTCTTACCCTTATGGACCCTTTCTTTCTCTTTGTCATCTTTGCGCTCATTTTCTCCATTGTGATCCATGAGGCGGCGCACGGCTACATGGCAGACGCATTGGGTGATCCGACGGCGCGCTTGCAGGGGCGTCTCACCCTCAATCCTCTGCGTCACATAGATCCGCTCGGCTCGGTGCTCATTCCCGGCATACTCGTCCTGACACAGGCAAACATTCTTTTCGGTTGGGCCAAGCCGGTGCCCTATAATCCCTATAACCTACGGAACCAAAAATGGGGAGAGGCGTTGGTAGCGGCCGCAGGTCCGGCGGTAAATATATTTCTCGCGTTATTTTTCGGCCTTCTCCTGCGCATGGGAATTGCCGATGCGGTAAATCCCACGTTTGCCAAGTTGGCGTGGTACGTGATGCACCTCAACGTGCTCCTTGCCCTGTTTAATCTCATTCCGATTCCGCCGCTGGACGGGTCAAAAATCCTCAAAGCGCTGCTTCCACTGCGGGGACAAATGGCTCTTGCGCGCGTTGAGGCGCTGGCGGCGCAGTACGGGTTTGTACTGCTGTTCCTCTTCATCTTTCTCTTTCTTACCGTCATTTGGGCGCCGTTTATGTGGCTGGTTACCTTAGTGGAGTGGGTAATTTCCGGACGTGTGCTGTGGTAGGGAGGCGCACGCGGCACTGCGAGACATGGCTTCACGCGACCATTTTCACCGTACGAGACTCAAGCGTATTGTGCGCATCAGCATACTCGCATACCTCGTACTATTTGTGGGGGGTGTAGCGTTAGGTTTCCTCTTTGCGCAGCAATACGATGCTCCACCTACGCCAGACGAGGTGCCGTTGTCGCTTTGGTGGATCGCGCTCTCTTTCATTTTCTTGGTAGTGAGTGGTGCCGCCAAGATATATTTTTACGGGGGAACGGTGCCGCCCTCACTGCGCGAGGGGTTGTTGTTCGGCACGGTATTCTTGGGCATTAGCTTTGTCGTGGACGTGTTGATGGTATTGGTGCGGGTGTACTATCAGGCGGGATTGCCACTCTCCTACTATCTACACCCCTTTTTCCTATTGACGGCGTTGGTGGTGCTCGGAGCAGCGGGTGCGGTAGGGTGGTATGAGGCACGTGCACTGGCCAGTGTACGCGCACCAACGCCACCCCCTCGCCCCGGCGGCGCAGTGGGGAAAAAGAGAAGGAGAAGGAAAAAGGGAGGTCGCCGCAGGTGAGTCCTGTACGCCGCCGCGCGCGCATTTCCCGCATGATGCGGAGGTAATTTGCGCGCCAGAAAAGAGCATGGTACAGTACTGCCACCATACCGAGCGATATGGCAACCATTAACCAATTGGTACGCAATCCGCGAACGAAGAAAACCCGCAAATACAAGGCGGCGGCTCTGTTGCGCGGCTTCAACACCCGAAAGAACAAGCCAACCTATTACGCGTCGCCTTTCAAGCGCGGTGTGTGCGTCAAGGTAACTACCACCACTCCACGCAAGCCTAACTCAGCGGTGCGGAAGATCGCGCGCGTGCGCCTCACCAACGGCCAGGAGATTACCGCGTACATTCCCGGTGAGGGGCACAATTTACAGGAACACTCGGTGGTATTGGTGCGCGGCGGCCGTGTGAAGGACATCAACATTCGCTACACCATTGTGCGCGGGAAGTATGACTGTGCGGGCGTAGAGAACCGCCGCCAAGGGCGCTCCCTCTACGGCGCGAAAAAGCCCAAAGAGTAATAACCTGTGCATGCTGCGGGAGGATCAGCGCCACGGTGCGCTCGTCTCCCTTTATGGATGTTTGCCCATATGCGTAGACCAGTAAAAAGGAAAAACAGAATACAGCCCGACCTCAAATACGGCTCCCTCAAAGTGGAGAAGCTGATTAACTACATGATGTGGGACGGGAAGAAGGAAACCGCGCGGCGGCTGGTGTACCGCGCGTTTGAGGAGATAAAGCGCCTGGCGGAGACGGAAGATCCGGTAGCGGTGTTTGAAGAGGCGATAAAGCACGCAAGCCCCTCCGTGGAAGTGCGCTCGCGCCGCGTGGGGGGCGCTAACTACCAAGTGCCGCGCGAGGTGCGTCCTGAGCGGCGCCTCACTCTCGCGCTGCGGTGGATTCGTGACGCCACCCGCGCGCGTGGCGGGCAGCCCCGCTACAAAACGCTGGCAGAAGAGATCGTTGCTGCGAGCCGCGGCGAGGGGGCCGCGGTGAAAAAGAAGGAAGATGTCCACAAAATGGCGGAAGCCAACCGCGCCTTTGCGCATTTTGCGTGGTAGCCTGCCTCTGCGTTTGTGCGATACCGTTCACGCATGCACAGTAAGGAAGCGGCGCCATGAGGCGCCGCTTCTTGCGCTCCGCGCGCTTTGCCGCTATAGTGTCCAGTGTTGCGCTGCGCGCAACTTTTTCATCGTATGTTGTATGTTTGCGCGCGGTACTCCTCGTAAAGAGGGCGCACGGCGCACATAGGGGCTTCCGCATGCCTATGGCGCAGGTGCGGCAAGGGTGCGGTGCACCACGTTGCCGCGCCGGCATTCTTCACTAATCGTTATTATTTGTTATCAGCCGCTGCAACAGTGTTGCGGCAATTTTTACCCACACGCGCATGAGTCGCACAATTCCCATAGAAAAGCTGCGCAATTTCGGCATCATTGCCCATATTGACGCCGGCAAAACCACTACGTCCGAGCGCATCCTCTACTATACCGGCGAGAGCCACAAAATCGGCGAGGTGCACGAGGGTGAAACCGTCACTGACTGGATGGAGCAGGAGCGCGAGCGCGGTATTACCATTACCGCCGCTGCCATCTCCTGCACGTGGGTTAAGACCGATGAGCCTGACAAGGCCAATAAGGAAAATCGTTTCGGGTTTAATATTATTGACACTCCCGGCCACATTGATTTCACCGCCGAGGTAAAGCGCTCTATGAGCGTGCTGGACGGCGCAGTGGTGGTGTTTGATGGTGTCGCCGGGGTGGAACCGCAATCGGAAACGAATTGGCGCTACGCAGACGAGGCGCAGGTGCCGCGCCTGTGCTTCATCAACAAACTGGACCGCACTGGCGCCTCATTCGAGCGCTCCTACGCGAGCATTTTGGAGCGCCTCTCTCCCAAGGCGGTGCGCATCCAAATTCCCTGGGGCGAGGAAGATGCGCATGAAGGGGTGGTGGATCTCCTGAAAATGAAGGCATATACCTTTGAGGGAGAAATGGGCAAAGAGGTGGTGGAGCATGAGGTGCCGGAATCGCTCCGAGAAGAAGCGGAGCGCTTCCGCGCCGAGCTGGTAGAGCGTATTGTGGAACATGACGATGCGTTGATGCACGCGTACCTTGAGGGTAATGAGCCGTCGCTGGACGACTTGAAGCGCGTACTGCGCAAAGCCACGATTGCGAACGAGATTTTTCCCGTCCTGTGCGGCTCGGCGCTCAAAAATAAAGGGGTACAGCTGGTGCTGGATGCGGTGGTGGATTACCTCCCCTCACCCCAAGACCTTCCTCCCAAGAAGGGCCGCAATCCCAAGACCGGAGAAGAGGAAGAGCGCCCCGCCGATGATAACGCGCCCTTTGCCGCACTCGCGTTCAAGGTGCAGTCTGATCCGTTTGTGGGGACGCTCACGTTCTTCCGCGTGTACTCGGGCACAGTGACGGCCGGCTCGTACGTGCTCAACACCAGCACAGGAGAAAAGGAGCGCATGGGGCGCATCGTGCGCCTGCAGGCTGATAAGCGCGAGGAGGTGAAAGAGGTTTACGCAGGAGAAATTGCCGCGGGCGTGGGGCTCAAGAACACCAAAACCTCCCATACGCTCTGCGATGAAAAACACCCCATCGTGCTGGAGGAGATTTCCTTCCCCGAACCGGTGGTATCGCTGCGCATAGAGCCCAAGACCAAAGCGGATCAGGAAAAACTGGGTATGGCGCTGCGGCGCCTCGCCGATGAGGACCCCACCTTCCGCGTATCCACCGATGAGGAGACCAACGAGACCATCATCTCCGGCATGGGAGAGTTGCATCTGGAAATTATCGTGGACCGCCTCAAGCGCGAATTCGGGGTGGACGCCAATATCGGTGCGCCGCAGGTGAGCTATCGCGAGACCATTACCAAAGAGGCGGAATCTGAGGTGAAGTACGTCAAGCAAACGGGCGGGCGCGGCCAGTACGCCCACGTGAAAATCCGCATCAAGCCCATGGATCATGTGGCGCCTGAGGCGCGCGACCAGCTTCCCAAGAACGTCAAGCACGAGGACCATTTTGAGTTCATCAACAACATCAAGGGCGGGGTCATTCCGCAGGAGTTTATTCCCGCATGCGAAAAGGGCTTTGTGGAGGCGATGGAGCGCGGCGTGGTTGCGGGCTACAAAGTGGTAGATGTCTCAGTGGATCTCTTTGACGGCTCATACCACGAGGTGGACTCCAGCGAAATCGCGTTCAAGATCGCTTCTTCGCAGGCGTTCCAGGATGCCGCCAAGCGTGCGGGACCAGTCTTGCTGGAGCCGATTATGAAGGTAGTAGTGATTGTGCCAGAGCAGTTCATGGGGGACGTCAACGGCGTGCTCTCCAGCAAGCGCGGCACCATTGAGGGGATGGAAGCGCGCGGCAACGTGCAGGTGATTACCGCAAAAGTGCCGCTTGCCGAAATGTTCGGATTTACGACACTCCTGCGCTCCATGACCGAAGGGCGCGGCAATTGGACCATGGAGTTTGACCATTTTGCCGTGGTGCCGCCCAATGTGGCCGAGGAAATCAAAAAGAAACGCGGGGTAGCATAGCGGTTCATACACTTCCGGCGCGGCAACTACCCGACGGCACCCATGGGGAGCCGTTGGGTGTTGCGCGTATGTTGTGCTCCGATCCATTAGGAACTTCCTATTACGGGTGTGTGTGGCCATTTGCGTCTTACGCGTGTGACCCTTGACGCATTTCTCTGATGTCGCTACACTGTCCTTTGTCGGCGTTGCGCTGGCTTTTGTTGTCTTTGTGGCACTTACGCCGCGCATATGCACTCCTGCGCCGTTGCGGGGGTTGTAAGCGGCCGGACCTGTGCCTTTCTCGCGCGTGCAGGTGCAGCCGCTTGGCCGCCGAAGAGTAAAGGATTACACGTCTTTATTCGTAATTATTAATTTTTATTTTAAGCAACGCACTATGGCAGAAGTATTTGACCGGTCCAAGCCGCACATCAACGTGGGAACGATCGGCCACGTGGATCACGGCAAGACGACCCTCACCGCGGCAATCCTCACCGTGCTCAATGAGCGCAACGAGGGGTACGGCGCGAATGTGAAAAAAGTGGAAGATATTGATAAGGCGCCCGAGGAAAAGGCGCGCGGCATCACCATCTCGCTCTCGCACAGTGAGTACTGGACGCCGGAGCGCCACTACGCGCACATTGATGCGCCGGGGCACGCCGACTACATCAAGAACATGATTACCGGCGCCGCGCAGATGGACGGGGCGGTGCTCGTGGTGGCGGCTACTGACGGTATGATGCCGCAAACGCGCGAGCACGTATTGTTGGCGCGCCAGGTGGGAGTGCCCAAGATCATCGTGTTCATCAATAAGGTGGACATGGTGGATGATGAGGACATGATCATGCTGGTGGAAGAGGAAATTCGTGACCTCTTGGATCAGCATGGCTTTGAGGGCAAGGATGTGCCCATCATTAAGGGCTCCGCACTCAAGGCGCTGGAAGAGCCCAAGGGCGAGTGGGGCGACAAGATTATGGAGCTCGTGAAGGCGATGGACGAGTACTTCCCGCTGCCCGTGCGCGAGACCGATAAGCCGTTCTTGATGCCCATTGAGGACATCTTCTCTATTGAGGGACGCGGAACGGTGGTCACCGGACGGATTGAGCGCGGCAAGATAAAAGTAGGTGAAGAGGTAGAAATCGTCGGCTTTGGGGAAACTACCAAAACTACGGTTACCGGCATTGAGATGTTCAACAAGCAGTTGGAATCGGGTGAAGCGGGCGATAATGCTGGAGTCCTGCTGCGCGGCATTAAAAAAGAAGAGGTGCACCGCGGGCAGGTGCTGGCTGCGCCCGGTTCGGTAACCCCGCATTCTGAGTTTGAGGCTGAGGTGTATGTGTTGAAAAAGGAAGAGGGCGGGCGCCATACGCCATTTTTCAGTGGCTACAAGCCCCAATTCTACATCCGCACCACTGATGTAACGGGAGAGGTAACTCTCCCCGAAGGCGTGGAGATGGTGATGCCCGGCGACACGGTTACCTTCAAAGTGAAGCTTGTCGCACCTGTAGCGCTAGAAGAACAAACGCGCTTTGCCATTCGCGAGGGCGGTAAGACCGTCGGCGCGGGTGTGGTGACCAAGATCATCTCCTAAGGCGCACAACACAAAGCCATATTCTCACAGACAAACGGCCCGCTTCCGTGCGGGCTGTTTGCATTTACAACATTTGTCTCACGCCACGCTTTCGTATCTCGCGTGCACAATGCGAGTGGTGCCGGTAAGAGGGGGGAAGCATGGTACGAACCCCGTGTTTTTTGCGGCGCGCGTGGCTCGCGGGTGCATTTCTTGCATTTTTTTCGCATTCTGCTAGTATGCTTGCACCGCTCTTTCACTTTCGCGGTCTTTTTTAATGGCGAGCGGGGTGCCCGCACATTCAATCGGTATGGCGACCAGAGCAAA
This sequence comes from Patescibacteria group bacterium, assembly GCA_015491245.1. Classification (GTDB taxonomy): domain Bacteria; phylum Patescibacteriota; class Minisyncoccia; order Phycocordibacterales; family UBA12088; genus WFWH01. The sequence continues at coordinate 47,073 of WFWH01000027.1, forward strand.
AGAAGAGGCCTCGGCAGCCGCAAAAACGGGAACGCCGATTCCCAAGCTGCGCATTCGGGTACGCGCGTACGAGCACAAGCTGCTGGACGCTTCGGTGAAGCAGATTATGGATACCGCCCTGCGGTTTGATGCGGACATTGTGGGCCCCATACCCCTGCCGACGGAAATAAAGCGCTATACGGTCAACCGCGCCCCTTTTGTCTACAAGGATGCGCGCGAGCAATTTGAGATGCGGGTGCACAAGCGGCTGATTGACATCCTGAACCCGTCTCAGAAAGTGATTGAGGCGCTCACCAATTTGACGCTTCCCTCGGGAGTAAACATAGAGGTGAAAATGGTGTAGCGGGTGCATACGTACCCCCTCATATCGGCCCGCTTCGTGCGGCGCGTCCGAATGCAGATTTCTTTAGGGTTATGGAAAAGAAATTGATGCTGGGAACAAAAGAATACATGACGCAGATATTTGACGCAGAGGGGCGTGTGCATCCGGTGACGGTGTTGCGCGTGGGACCGGTTACGGTAACCCAGGTGAAAACCCGTGAGAAGGATGGGTATGCGGCACTGCAAATTGGCTTTGGGGAAAGGAAAGAAAAACACACCCCCAAGCCGCAGCAGGGGCATTTCAAAAAGGCGGGAACGCCCTGCTTCCGCTATGTGCGCGAAGTGCGTACCGATGCTACGGAAGAGGTGGCACCCGGCAAGACGTTTACCGTAGGTGAGATGTTTCAAGAGGGTGAGCGCGTTGCGGTGTCGGGCCTCAGCAAGGGAAAGGGGTTCCAGGGGGTGGTGAAGCGCCATAACTTTGCGGGAGGGCCGCGCTCGCACGGGCAAAAGCACACGGAACGCTCTCCGGGCTCTATCGGCGGCGGGTTGCGCACGCGCGTGCCCAAGGGCATGCGCATGGCCGGCCGTATGGGGCATCGGCGGGTGACGGTGAAGAATTTGCGCGTGGTGTCGGTAGATGCGGAACGGCACCTTTTGTATGTGAAAGGTGCGGTGCCGGGAAGGCGCGGCACGCTCATTGAGGTGCGCGGGGCGTAGCAATGCAATATGGAACAGGTTACGGTGTACAACAAAGAGGGAAAAGAGGCGGGTACCTTTACCCCCGCGCCCGAGGTATTTGCGGCGCCGTGGCGCCCCGCATTGGTGCACCAAGTGGTGCGGGCCATGGAAGCCAATGCGCGCATTCCCTGGGCGCATACCAAAGACCGCAGTGAGGTTGCTGGCACCAACCAAAAGCCGTGGCGGCAAAAGGGGACCGGCCGCGCGCGGCATGGGCAAACCATCAGCCCCATTTGGCGCGGCGGCGGCATTGCGCACGGCCCGCGCAACAGCCGCGTTTACACGCAGAAAATCAACAAGCGCATGCGCCGCCAAGCGATGTGCGCGGTGCTCGCACGCAAGTTTAAGGACGGGGAAGTGCTGTTCGTGGAGGGGCTCTCCTTTGCAGCGCCCAAAGCGGCGGAGGCGAAGCGTACACTTGCCGCCCTTGCGGGAGCGCGGGAGGAATATGCGGCACTTGCCACCAAGAGAAAGAACGCCGCGCTCATTGTCCTCCCCGCGCTTGACCGCACGGTGGCGCTCTCATTCCGCAACATACCCTCGGTCTTTGTAGAAGAGGCGCGCAATCTCAACCCCGTGGCACTCTTACGCTACCGCTACGTGATTATCGTGAATCCGGAGAAGGCGGTACGCCAATTACAGGAGCGCGCCACGGCGTCCCGCGCACGTCGCGCCGCTGCACCCGCGGGGCAATAGTTGGCTCTTTCACCTTACATCCTGCTTATGGCACTGTTTGGCAAACAAAAGCATACCGCGAAGCAACCTGCATCTTCCCAACGTGCAGAGAAAGCCGCGGCGCGCGCAGCAGAGGGCGCAACGCCCTCTGCGGGTTTGAGCGCTGCGGAAATACTCTTGCGCCCCCGTATCACGGAGAAAGCCACCTTGGGCATTGAGCAGCGCGTGTACGTATTTGAGGTGGATCCGCGCGCCAATAAAAAAGAGGTGGCGCGCGCGGTGAGGGAAATCTTTTCTGTGGAGCCGCGCAAGGTAAACATCGTGCGCATGCGCCCGCGCCGCTTTGTCTCGCGCCTGCGGGGCAGGCGGGGCATACGCGCCGGATATAAAAAAGCCTACGTGTACCTGGACAAGGGCGCGTCGCTGGACATCATGAAGTAATAAGCGCCCGTTAGATTTTTTCGTAACGCATTACCATGAAAAAGTACCGACCCACCACACCCTCGCGCCGGCACATGACCGGCATCAACTACCGTGAAAAGCTTTCCGGTGCGAAAAAGCCCCACAAAGCGCTGACGCGGGGCGGAAAGCAGGCGCACGGGCGCAACGCTCACGGCCGTATCACCACGCGCCACAAGGGCGGCGGGCACAAGCGCCGCTACCGCTTGGTGGATTTCAAAATGGATAAGCGCGATATTCCGGCAAAGGTGGAGAGCATTGAGTATGACCCGTATCGCTCCGCTTTTATCGCGCTGGTGTGCTATGCCGACGGGGAGCGCCGCTACATTTTGGCGGGGAGGGAAACTAAAGTGGGCGACACCTTTCTCGTGAGCGAGCAGGCGCCCGTCAAACCGGGCAACCGTTTGCCGCTTGCGCGCATGCCAGTGGGCACGTTTGTCTACAATATTGAAACGCGCCCCGGCGCGGGCGGCGTGCTAGTGCGGAGCGCCGGCATGCACGCGGAGGTGGTGGCGCAGGATGCGGGCTACACCCAGCTCAAGATGCCCTCTTCCGAAATGCGAAAAGTTTTCTCCGGCGCGTGGGCTACCGTGGGTGAGGTGTCCAACGAGGAGCATCGCCTCGTGACCATCGGCAAAGCGGGCCGCGCGCGCTGGCTCTCGCGGCGCCCCGTGGTGCGCGGTAGCGCGATGAATCCGGTAGACCACCCCTACGGCGGCGGTGAGGGACGCGCACCGCGCGGCACGCGCCGTGCCAAAACCAAGTGGGGCAAGCCCGCAGGCAAGGGGCAAAAAACGCGCCGACCCAAAAAATACTCCAACAAACTCATTGTTGCCCGCAGAAAGGTAGGCAAGAAACGCGGCTAAATGTGTCGCGTCATTGCCGCGCACTACGCGCGTTCTGGCTCAAGCATTCTCTGGAACACAGCGGGGCGTTCCCGTGCTCCCCGCGCGAGGGATTGCTGGGCGCTCTGAAGCGGGCTATCCTTTTTGCTAGAGGAAGGAATGGCTGGGGTGTCACAGCCTTTCCAGGGATGCCCAGCCGGAGCATCCTGGATAAAGCCTTCACCTCCCTCCTTGAGGGCACTTTGTGGCGCGAGGTGCCCGGTGCAAGGGAGGGAAAACCCCCGCTGTGACACCGTGGGCCATGAACCGGGGGCAAGGGAAGGATCCGGCAGCGCCGCCCACGGTGTGGGCGGCGCTCTTCATAAAGGTAGTCCTCGGGTTATTGTTGACAACTTTCAATAAATGACGTATTATAAAATTGGATTTTCGGAAAGAGGCCGCGCGCGGCCGCCAGTTCTTTTGTGGCAATTAGTTAGTAGCTAGCACACTTCTCATGGAGGAAGAAAGGATAGCGAGAAGTAATTCTGCCGGCGCACGCGCCGCAGGAACACCACCGCGCGCAAGGCTGCAGTAGGGGTTACTGCATAGCACTTGTGCGCGGAAGTGTCTCTGGGGTGTAAAGGTCAGTGGTGGCTTTGGCGCCACCACTGGGTGCCTCTTTGGTGTGCGCTGCGTGTGTTGGGCGCAATTTGACATAAGGCACTTCTTTGCGTACACTAGCCCTGCGCTTTTGTGGCGAATTTTTTATTATGGCACGCAGTTTAAAAAAGGGCCCGTACGTTGACGAGCGCCTTTTGAAAAAAATCCAAGGGAAGAAGCCGCAGGAAACGGGGGTGATTAAAACGTGGGCGCGTGCCTCCATGATTTCCCCCGAAATGGTCGGATTTACCTTTGGTGTCCACAACGGCAAACAGCACATTGAGGTCTTCGTCACAGAAGAGATGGTGGGGCACCGCTTGGGGGAATTCGCGCCTACCAAGAAATTTGTGCGCCACGGCGGCAAGATGCAAAAAGAGCTGGAGCAAAAGAAGCGCGAGGCAGAAATCGCCGCCGCCAAAGCGGCCAAAGCTGCTGCGGCGCGATAGCCCGCATTACGGCGGGGATAGTGCCGCCACCATTCCGCATTGTGTATGAAAGCGTACCTAAAAAACTATCGCCAAGCGCCGCGCAAAGTGTGGCTGGTCGCCGATGCGGTCCGTGGAAGGCGTGTGGATGAGGCACTGCTCACGCTGCGGTTTCTCCCCCGCAAAGCGGCCGCGCCACTTGCAAAGCTCATTGCGTCTGCGTTTGCCAATGCGCGGGAGCGCGACGCTTCGCTCTCACCGCAAGATATGTTTTTGGCGCGCATCACGGTAGATAAAGGCATGACGTACTTCCGCTGGCGCGCCCGCGCCCGCGGCCGCGCCTCGCGCATCGCGAAAGAATCGTCCCACATCGCCGTAGTGCTCGCCCCTGTGGCGGCAAAGGGAAATGTGCGGGCGCCGCGTGCTACATCGGCGCCCGAGGAGAAGCGTGATGCGCAGGGCGCCCGCCCGCATGGCGCACAAGGCGCCTCTCCCGCTTCCGGCACCGGTGCAGCGAAGGAAAAAGAGAAGCCCCGCGCGGCAGAAAAGGAAAAAAAGGAAGCCGCCACGGCGGCATAAAAAGGCACGCCTATTTTCACCACTGACATTTAATGCGATAACTATCACCTTATCTGCAACACCATGACTCACGTAGCCCATCCCTATGCACAGCGCCTCGGCATCATCCGCGACTGGAAATCGCGGTGGTACGGGAAGAGCAAACAGCAGTACCGCGATTTTCTCCGCGCCGACACGCTGGTGCGCGAGTTTCTCAAGAAGCGCCTCAAGGGCATGTACCTTGCCGCGGTGGAAATAGAGCGGTCGGATGCGGTGATGCGCATCGTGTTGAAGACCTCGCGCCCCGGGATGGTAATCGGCCGTCAGGGCGAGGGTGCCCAGAATTTGAAAAAAGATATTGCGCGGGTGCTGCACAAAGCGGGCTTGGCACACCTGCAAGAGGTAAAAATAGATGTGGAAGAAGTGCGCAATCCGGAGAGCAACGCACGCGTGGTGGCAGAGATGTGCGCGGAGGCGCTGGAAAAGCGTATGCCGTTCCGGCGCGTGCTGAAGCAAACGATAGAGAAGGTAATGGCTAACCGTGATGTGCGCGGCGCGCGCATTGTCATGGCGGGACGCTTGGGTGGTGCGGAGATGAGCCGTAAGGAGCAGGTGAAAAAGGGCCGCGTGCCTCTGCAAACCCTGCGCGCCGATGTGGACTATGCGCATCACGAAGCATACATACCCTATGCGGGTTTGGTGGGCATCAAAGTGTGGATCTACAAGGGTGAGGTATTTGAAGGGGAAAAGAAGTAATGGTACCATGCCGTCGCCTCTGCGCGTGCGCGGCGGCGCTAACGCACGATAACCATGTTGTTTCCGAAAAAGGTAAAATTCAGAAAGTGGCAGCGCGGGAGGAAAAATCCGGCGAAATTGGCGCGCCGCGCTGAGAGCCGCGGCATCCACGTGGCATTTGGCTCGTTCGGCATGAAAGCGCAGACGCACGCGCGCATCCGCTCTAACCAGATTGAAGCCGTGCGCCGCGTGTTGGTGCGCACCATAGGGAAAAACGGCCGCGTGTGGGTGCGGGTGTTTCCCGACCGCCCGTGGACGAAGAAAGCGGACGAGGTAGGCATGGGTAAGGGCAAGGGAAATCCGGAAGGGTTTGAATTTGAAGTGCTGCCCGGGCGCATTTTGTTTGAGATTGACGGCGTGCCGGAAGAGGTGGCGCGCACGGCGGTTATCAAAGGAGGCAAAAAATTGCCGCTCAAGGTGCGCTTTGTGGCGCGCGAGCACGCGTAAATTGCGCACCTTACGCTGCTGTGGTATAAGGGTGGAGCGCCGGGCTTATGGACATGCAAGCATTGCGCAAGAAAAAAACGGAAGAGATACGCAAGTTGGTTGCGGAAAAGCGCGAGGCGCTGCGTAAGTTCCGCTTTAGCGCAGCAGGAGCGCAGGTACGCAATACCAAAGAGGGAAGGGCCCTGCGCAGGGACATCGCGCGCATGCTGACGCTGTTGCGTGAGCGCGCCACGGAAGCGCGTGCGGCGGAAGAAGGGGCAGCACCCGCTGCTTCCTCGCGCAACTAACGTGCAATACGCACGTGTGGCATATGGCTTCAGAAAATTCAGGGACAATAAAAAAAGGGCGCATCTTGCGCGGTACCGTGGTTTCCGCAAAGATGAAAGATACCGTTACCGTGGCGGTGGTGCGCTACGTGAAGCATCCAAAGTACAAAAAGTACCTCAAGCGGGTGAAGCGCTACCTCGCGCACGACCCGGGCAACCGGCACCAAGAGGGCGACCGTGTGGCAATACAGGAATCGCGCCCGATTTCCAAGCGCAAGCACTTTGTGGTGGTGTCGGAAAGCAGCAGCGTAGGGAACGAGCATGAGGCGGCACACGCCGCGTAGAGGCAAACGCGTATGATACAGCCGCAAACACTGGTGCGCATAACGGATAACACGGGAGGCAAAATAGGCCGCGTGTTCAAGGTGTTGGGCGGATCCAAGCGCCGCTACGCGCGCATTGGTGATCTGGTGGTGCTCTCGGTGCAGTCGGCGGAACCGCGCAAGCAGGTGAAAAAGAAAGATGTCCTGCATGCGGTGGTGGTGCGCCAGCGCCAGCCGTTTCGCCGCGCCGATGGCTCCTACATTCGCTTTGACGACAATGCGGTCGTGATTGTAGACAAGGCAAAGCGCGAGCCGCGCGCCACGCGCATCTTCGGGCCCATCCCGCGGGAGCTGAGCGAGCGCGGCTACCAGAAGATTACCTCGCTTGCGCCGGAGGTACTGTAGTGGCGCGTGGGAAAACCGGTGAGGCAAAGGCATATGAAGATAAAAAAAGGAGACACAGTGGTGGTGATAACCGGCAAAGATAAGGGGAAAAAGGGCACGGTACTGCGTGCGCTCCCACGGCGCTCCCTCGTGGTGGTGGAGGGGGTCAACCTCAAGAAAAAACACGTCAAACCCCAGGGGCGCAAGCACGGCGGCATTGTGGACGTTCAGCACCCCATCCACGTCTCCAACGTGATGCTGGTGGACCCCAAAACGGGCGCTCCCACGAGGGTGGGCAAGAAGTTTGATGAGAAAAAAGGTGTGTGGGTGCGTGTGGCGAAAAAGAGCGGCAGCGTGCTCTCCTAAGTGAGGCGCACTTACCCACCGAAATACTTGTTTTGATTTTTAATCAATTATGGAAACGGTAGCGGAAAAACAGCAAAAGGCATTTGAGGCGCTGCGGGAAGCGCTGGGGTACCGCAATCCCATGCAGGTGCCGCGTTTGGAGAAAATCGTGGTGTCTACGGGTGTGGGGAAGGTCAAGGAAAAAGACAAGATAGCTCTCATACAGGACCGCCTTGCGCGCCTCACCGGCCAAAAAGCCGCACCCCGTCCCGCAAAAAAGTCCATCGCCTCGTTCAAAACGCGCAAGGGCGATATTGTGGGGTACCAGGTGACCCTGCGCGGCGCACGCATGCGCGACTTCTTTGACAAGCTGGTGCACATCGCCCTGCCCCGAACACGCGATTTCCGCGGCATCAAACCCTCGGCCATTGACGCTATGGGCAACATTACCATCGGCGTACGCGAGCACACGGTATTCCCCGAGGTGTCCGATGAAGACCTGCGCAACATTTTCGGCCTTGCGGTTACGATAGTCACCACCGCCAAAACAAAAAAAGAAGCCGAAGCGTACCTGCGCTACCTCGGATTTCCTTTGCGGGACGCAGGAGAAGCAAAAAGGGAGTAATACGAGAAAGGGGTAATCCCGGGGTGCCTCATAACGTTCCGGCGTTTTTAGGTGATGTAATGGCGCACTGTTGTGCCTGATGCAGTGTGCCGCTTCCCGCTTTTGAGCGGGGTTTCTCTGTGTGCTACGGGGCCAGTACCGGTATATTGACAATTTGTTTTGAATATCCTAAAGTTCGCGCACTTGTCCGCATGGTGCGGGCAGGTGAAAAGGGGAGCAGACCTTTGAAAAAAGATTACTTTCTTCTCACCACCGCGATCGCGGTGGTGGGGGTTGCGCTGCTGGGCGGCGGCAACACCGCGATGGCCCAGGAATGGGCCAAGCGCATGAAGGCGGCACCCGCCGCCGAGGACTATCTTTTCTGGGGCGGGGGAGACCCGAAGGTCTCTTCCTACTCTGGGAAGATCGTCCCGGTGCTGCTCGAGCTGCTCGCGCAGCAGCGGGTGAGCCTCTACCAGTGGGGCGGCCCCACCGAGGGAACCCTCGACAACATCGAGAGAGTTCAAGCCAACCCCACCCACATGGCCGTGGGCCAGGGGGACGTACTCCGCAAGTACGGTGAGGGGATCACCGTACTGAAGGAGCGTGTGGCCGACGAGTGCCTGTACCTCGTCGGCCGTGAGGAGGCAACTCTCGGCGACGTCGTGGCGACCGCGATTTTCTCGCGGGTCGCCACGGGGGGAGAGAAGTCCGGCTCGTACCTGAGCTGGAAGATCCTCTCCGAGCTCATCCCCGAGCTCGGCGACGCCGAGGTTATCCCCGTCGGGGGCAGCGACAAGATCGTTGCCGCGGTCGCGAACGGAGAGGCCGATTACGGCTTCTTCGTGATGCGGCCCGACCCGGAGAACCCTGTTTTCAAAGAGATCAGAGGGAAGAGTCTCGAACTCATCCCTGTGGTCTCTTTCGAGCTCGAAGGGGCTTACCAGTTCCTCGAGCTCAAAGTTTCCTACGGAGGAATTTTCTCCTCCGCCCAGTACCACCCCACCGCATGCACGTCGGTGGTGTGGTTCACGGGGGATCCCGCCAAGATCGAGGGCCGCGCGCAGCGGCGCCTCGAGAAGATCGTCGAGATCGTCCGGCGCCTCCCGGACGAGGAGGTGCGCCAGCAGGTGGCGGAGCAATTCGCCAGCTGGCGTGATTACCTCGACTCCGTCCGGGCGGTAGCCGCCGATCGCCTCCGCGCGCTCAAGGAGAAAGCGAAGGAGGCGGCGGCACGCCTGCGTGAGGCGGCGCAATGAGCGCTGCCACGACGGTGGGTGCCGCGGCGGCGGCAGTGGCGCGCGGCACCGTCACCTGTGTGAGGGTGGCAACGCGAACCATGCTCGCGGTACCCGCCGTGGCGTACCCCTTTGCGGGGTACCTGTGGTGGTATCGCGCGGGGTGGTTCGGTGTGTCGGTGAGCCATCCCTATTTCGGGGCGGTGACCGGCGGAGAGGTGTTCTACCTCCTCGCGTTCACCCTCGCCCTCGGAGACGTCTTTCGCGTCTCCAAGCCGGGTGTGGACAACACCTGGGAGGCCCTCGCTGTCCTGATGGTGGGGGTCGTGGGGGTGATCGTCGCCGCTTTGGCGGCGGCCGGAACCACCCTGTTTCTTTTTGCAGGTGATTCCCACTGGTGGGGCATCACCTGGGTGGCATTCATCACAGGCATCCTCTCCCTGCTGGTGAATGCCCGTACTCTGAAAAGAACCATCGATATGGGGGCAGGCGGCTAGACCCGCCTGCGCTCCGCACATGCGCGCGCAGTGGGTTTTTACCCTACTGCGCGCTTTTTCTTGGACCCTTCTCTAGAGGTAGCAATACTTTGTGCCGCGTGTAACGAAGCGCGGGAGGTATGCGGTTTCCTCCTGCGGCAGGACTTTTATAGTTTCGGTGCGGCAATCCGATAAACGTGTACGGCTCGGGTGTAGCATATCCTTGCGCAGGTAGTGGCCGGTAAGTTGACTATAACAATAAAATATTGTATTTCTTCCTCAGAAAAAAGAGGGAGGAGGTAATGGGGGAGAGGAAACTGCGCTTCCGAAGGGCAACCTATTCTATCGCCCTTTTGGGCGTATTGGTTTGCTCGTTCCTGTTTTTTTCCCTATGGGTCATTTACGAAGATGCAATATATGTACTCAATCCTCTATTAAGGGTAATCCAAATATATTGGGTGTGGCTCGCGGGATTCCTCAAGGGGTTCACGCTCAAAAAAATTTGGATGTTTGCGGTATCGCTGCTGCCTGGGCGCCTTAAGGTTCTTATTATTGAGGGATTTAAGCGGGGGATTTTATTGGGCGTTGCGTACGCCCTTGGTGCGCGCAACCGCGCGCGGGTGCGGCGGCTGTTGCGGCGCGGCAAAGCACGGGTGCGGCACACTGTGTCTCGCTCTCGTGCCGCAGTGCGTCGCTTCGGCCGTCCAGCAGAGGCAGCAGTTTCGTTGTCTCTCACCATTATAAGCGGTATGGCAATTTTCGCTGTGACCGGCGTGGTCGCCTTTTGGTGGTTCGGCGGCGTTGCACTGCTGCTGTACGTCGGGCGCATTCTACTGCTTTTGCCGACTTGGGCACTTAAGGCCGTGTGGCGACTGGTCCGATTGGTGCCCGGCATGGATTGGGTGGGGCAGTTTGTGGTACGGCTCGTGGGAAATATTGCTTTCAAAAAGGCGGTGCTGGCGTGGATGTCGCACATGGCAAACGCCCTGTGGCGCCGTTTTCCCATCGAGTGGCGCGTCGCGTGGCGCCGCGCGCGCCTTCAATTGCATCGTGCAGGCATTAAGACCGGCAAAAAAATACGCAGCCGGTTTATTCCGGAGAGCGGTACGCTATGATTGCAATGCGTACCGCTTTTTTATGCTATGCCGCGCATGCACCATGTGGTCTCGGTCAGACACGCGCTGCAGTTTTTAGTTTTTTATAGGAGACGTCCTTTTTCTCTCGCTGGGGCTTCCAAATTTTATTTATAGGGAGGGTACACGTGATTACGGGGATTCAGCGGCTCTGGAAATGCTTTGAGTATCTCTCGGGAAAATGTACCGGCATCTCCCGCTTCCATCATGCTCTCGGCAAAGCTTCGGTAGTCGTTAATCCTCTCTATAAGCGCCTCATACAGCATCAAGGCGTATGCGTGGTGGCGGAATTCATCGTCGTGCAACAGCGTCTTGCTCAGTTGTGTCGCCCACCACACCAGAGCGTCAGCGGTGTGTCGGGGATTTTTAGCAACACGTTCTACGGTAAAGTATTCATTTCCTTGCGCGTAAGAAGCGCGTGATCCCTCACGAGAAGCGAATTCGGCCGCTTTTTGCGCCACTGCCTCATCCATCAGCATTGCGGCAATTTGGCGCTCGGTGGCTCCTTGGCTTTGCCCTTCCAGCGTGGGGAGCGATTCCTCTTTAAGCCAGTAGGGGCGGACATAAAAGGCAAATGCTTCCAGCGCTTTCTCTACGTCGGAGAGGTTTTGGGAAGGAATGCGCTCCGCTGCCTGCGCGAGAATCGCGCCTGCTGTTACTTCGGTTTGCTCTTGGGTGGCGGCGATGTTATTAGAGGCGCCCTCCCGTGATTGTTCTGATTGGCTGCCTCCCTCGTCGTTACACCCCGTCAGCGAGCCAGTGGCTATCATTGCCGCGGTCAAATGGGGCAAGAATCCCTTTTTTCGCCTTTGTGTGCGCTCCGACTTATCTTCAGGGGAGGATTGGTGGTTGGGAAATTGTTCCATAGCGATTGGGGGTAGAAGCGGATACGATTAATGAAAGGGAACAAAGGGTGTGTGGCGCATTACCTGTCACCACTCATTATGAGGATAGCATGCAGAGACGGAGATCACACTATAATTTTCCACCGCATGCGAGAGTTCGGTGCCGCTGCGTGGGCGCGGTGTGACCGCAACACCGCCCATGAACACCAAGGAGCCATGGCAAAAACAAAAAGCGCACTTTTCGGGAGTGCGCTGTAGCGCGGCATGTACTGCATATCATGCACTGCATATTTTTATGCAGGGATGGAGACTGCCCAAGAGTGGAAGCGGTATGTGCCTTTTCCCCTCTTGGAGATGACGCACGAAGAAGAGTTCGCTTCTTCGTGTCCCTCAACATAGAGGGAGAGGAACAATTCCCAGTCTCCACCAGAGAGAGAAAGCACCACCTTTTCCTTCCCGAGGGACCGCACCACCGCTTCTCCCCATGCAGAGAAAAGCATGAGTGCAGGGTGCCCGTCGCGGGTTCCCACTTTCGCGGATGCGGAGGCTACCCTGTGCGCGTACACCTCTCCCGCAACCGCAATAAGGTTCATGGGGCGCGGCAGATCGTGTATGCGGGTGAAAGTGAAACGGCCCCCTTGGATGCACGCGGGAATTTCAAATCTTCCCGCGGTGTTAAAGCCGAGCAGGTAGTGCTTGCCGCCCCGTCTCAGCTCCGCGCTCGCGACCACCGCCCACACACCGTGGGGCGTGGTGAATAGCTCCTTCAATTCCATTACGCTACTCCTCCTCCTCCTTCCTGCCGTGCCCGTGCAATTCCCCACACCCGCAGTTTGGTGAGGTGGGGGTGGGAGAGGGGGGCAAGGGTTTTTGTTTCCCCTCCCACAGGGGAGAGGAATGGCTTGGTGCGCCCCAGTTCCATCTCCAGAGCCGAGGCCGCACCGTGCGCGGACAGCATGAGGTGCAGCCGCTCGTTTCCGCCCGCACGCAAGGAAAGTTCCAGGTTTCCTTGTGCGGAGCGCATTGTGTGCCCGCGGTGGGTACAGATTTCGTGTGCAAGCGGCGTGTAGGGAAAGCGTGCGCCGCCTGCCGCTACAAACCACTGTCCCGCGTATGCGCCCCGAAGCTCTGCTTTCAGTTCGGGGTGAACGAGGTACTGCCCCTTTGCGACGGAAATAACGCCGCAAAGGGCGGAGGGTGAAAACGGCTCTTCCGTGTTACACAGAAGAACGGTTACCGTCCTCCGATAGAATATGGTGTGTATTAAGAGCTCTCCCCATAGCGTGGGAGGGGACGCGTCGTGAGAATGTGCGCGCATGGGTTCCTCCTCATCTCGTATTCCACTGCGCAGTGTAGCATTGATTGCGCCGCCGCGCTTCTTGTGCTGAAGGCGTTGGCGGTTTGACACCCCTCCGGCGCTCTGGTAGTATACGCCCACGCCTCTTTCCGGCGTTTTCTTTTGGTTATGGCGAAAAAATCGGTTATTGCCCGCGCGCAAAAAAAGCCGAAATTCAGCACGCGCATCGTGCGCCGCTGCTTCCGGTGCGGGCGCAAGCGCGGTTAC
>WFWH01000028.1 GCA_015491245.1 Patescibacteria group bacterium
CCGTGATCAAAATGTTGTCCTTGTCATACAGCCGGAATATGTAGCCGATTTCCCGCACCGCCGCGCCGGTGTTGGGATTTTCCACATACGCAACCGCGTGGTAGCTATCGCGCGTTACGGGAAACGCGCGGCTCCACTGCACCGAAAGCGGCGCGACCTGCGTGGTGCACAGGTACTGGCAGGGACCGCCGCAATCCACGCCCGCTTCCGCGCCGTTTTGTATGCCGTCAAAGCAGGTAGGTTCTCTCTTGAGCGCATTGCGCACCAGCGGCACGGTGCCCGCGAGCACCAGCAAGAGAAAGCCGCCGATAATAACTAGTTTGCGCCTGCGCGCCCACGCCGACATACGAAGCAGTATAGCAGAAAACGCGGCGCGCCACGCCGGCGCCAACGCGAGCGCATTCTCCCGCTTCTTACCCGCACATTATTGTGGCGTGGGCAGTATGCCCGTGTACACTAGTTTGATAAAACATGGGAAATTACCTCTTTTTGGCGCCCATGTCAACTTGACGGCTGGTAGTGTGGCGGTATCTTGACGCGGGAACAAAAGGAGAGTGCCGATGATGCAACGAGCCCAGATCATCCTACCGGATGCCGTTATTCTGGGAGGTGCAGATGATATCACTGAGAAAAAGCACGCACTCAATGCTGCGCTCGGAAAAGTGTTTGAAACCGCAGCGAAAATTCGCATCGAGTGCATCACCATTCCCGCCAGGGTGGCATCCGGCCAGCCCTTCGGGGAAAGGGAGATGTGGCGTCCCGCGCATCTCTACGCGGAATGTGCGCGCAGGGCGCGCCCGCGCAGGAGCGAAAAAGGGATTCTCGTGTATCTCGCGATAGAGAGCGGGATCACCTTTGAGGGTGGGAACTACTTCCTCACTCCCTGCGCCGTCGCGCTCACGAGCGACGGATACATTGGCGTGGGTAAGGGTGGCGGCATCCACATTCCGGCCGCCATGGCGAAAGCGGCCCTCCGAGAGGGCAGCGAGTTGGGCGCGGTAGTGCGCGCGCGGCTCGGTACGCCAAACGCATCCGAGGATCCCGCGGCATACCTCACAGAGGGGATGCTCAGCTATACCGAGGCGCTTGCCGTGGCCGCGGCACATGCGCTCATGAGCGCGTGCGGCATCCGGTATCGCAGGGAACACCGAACAAAATAAGAAACGGCGCGCCGCTGTAGCGGCGCGCCGCACTGCGTCACATCCCCCTGCCGCCGCAAGGGGAACCATGTGGCGCACTGCGGCAAAAAACGCATGGCGGGAAAAGTATGTGCGCATATGGTAGCATGCAGAGCGGAATGAGAAAGGAGGGAGAGAATGAAGCTGCCCTTTCAAACGCTGGCGGTGGGCACTGCCAGCGAATTGAAACTGCGCGCGGTGCGGCGCGCACTGTGTACATTTCTCAAATCTGAATCCGCACACGGCATTGTTGTGTGCGGATTCGAAGTAGAGTCGGGTGTACCCGACCAGCCCCTCGGCGCGGACCAGATGCTCCAAGGAGCGAAGAACCGCGCGCGGCGCGCCAGAGAGGCGTGGAGGGTACAAGAGGATGCCCGGGAGGGTGCCTCAGTTGCCGCGCTCGGCATAGAGAGCGGCCTCGTCCCCGTGTTGGGGGAATTTTTTGACATCCCCCTTGCAGCCGTGCAGGCTCCCGACGGGCGCTGGGGATTCGGCATGGGGGCGGGTATCCATGTTCCCGCCGCGCTGGCGCAAGAAGCCCTCATCCCCGGCAACGAGCTGGGTGAGGTAATAAGGCGCCGCGCCCACGGCGGGGAAAAGGGCCCGCACCGCTTCCTCACAGGGGGCGCGGTACGCCGCGAAAATCTCATAGAAGAGGCGGTGCGCCTCGCGCTCCATGCGGCATTCGGGCCGCGCTATCGTACCTTCTGAGTATCCCGCGCGCCGGCGGCTGAGCCGCCGGCGCGCATTGCGCATAGGCACACCCAAAAAACACCGCGCCTAAGGCGCGGTGTTTCCCTTCAACCCTCTGACCTGGCGGCGACCTACTCTCCCGCTTACGCAGTACCATCGGCGCTGGAAGGCTTAACTGCCGAGTTCGGAATGGGATCGGGTGTTTCCCTTCCGCCGTGCCGCCAGATCAGAGGGTTGAAGTGCGCGGGCGTCATGCGCGCGCTCCGAAAGCGGCCGGAACGTCAGGCTCCGGCGTGGTCGGGTGGGCGGGATTTGAACCCGCATCCTCCGCCGCACCCCAAGGGGGTGTAGCGGCGCTCTCCCAGTGAGCTACCACCCGCCGCCTCGCGTTCGGAGCGCAGCATGCGCCGCACTCCCCCATCGTGCAATCCACTGTGCGCTTCACGAGCAGCACCCCGCATCTGCGGCGCGCTGCGATGCTCAGGTTTCCCGAAAGGGTAACCTTTCGGCACATTAGTACACCTCGGCTCAACACGTCACCGTGCTTCCACCTAGTGCCTATCAACGTGATCGTCTCTCACGTGCCTCAAACGATTCCTTATCTTGGGGGCGGCTTCCCGCTTAGATGCTTTCAGCGGTTATCCGTGCCCGACATAGCTACCCTGCGGTGCCGCTGGCGCGACAGCAGGCAGACCAGAGGTCGGTCCATCCCGGTCCTCTCGTACTAGGGACAGCTCCCCTCAAGAATCAACGCCCACGGAAGATAGAGAACCAACCTGTCTCACGACGGTTTGAACCCAGCTCGCGTACCACTTTAATTGGCGAACAGCCAAACCCTTGGGACCTTCTCCAGCCCCAGGATGTGGTGAGCCGACATCGAGGTGCCGAACTCCGCCGTCGCTATGGACGCTTAGGCGGAACTAGCCTGTTATCCCCGGGGTAACTTTTATCCGATAATCTCCGGCGCCGTCTAAAGGCCACCGTCGGTTCACTAGACTCTGCTTTCGCACCTGCTCGGGATGTCCCCCTCGCAGTCAAGCCCTCTTGTGCTCTTACACTATCGGCACGGTTTCCATTCGCGCCTAGAGGACCTTAATAGACTCCTCCGTTACCTTTTGGGAGGATAGCGCCCCACTAAAACTACCCGCCACGCACTGTCTCGAGCGGGTTTTGCCCGCCCGGTTAGAGACAGCGCAAAGTAAGGGTGGTATTTCACTGGCGACTCCACGCGAGCCGAAACCCGCGCTTCATAGTCTCCCACCTATGCTACGCATACTCCACACTGCCCCAATACGAAGCTGTAGTAAAGCTCCCGGGGTCTTTCTGTCTTTCCGCGGGTAACCGGCATCTTTACCGGTACTGCATTTTCACCGAGCTACTCCTCGAGACAGTTGCCCAGTCGTTACGCCATTCGTGCGCGTCTGAATTTACCAGACAAGGTATTTCGCTACCTTAGAACGATTATAGTTATCGCTGACATTGACCGGGGCTTACACAGCCCAGCAGAGCAGTCCGAAGACCACTCCACCATCCGTGCTTAACCTTCCGGCATTGGTCAGGCGTCACCCCCTATACGTCCTCTTACGAGTTTGCAGGGAGCTGTGTTTTTGATAAACAGTCGCCAGGCAATCTTTCGCTGCGGCCTGCACGCCCCCGAAAGGGCGGCAGGCAGGCCATATCCCGAAGTTACGGCCGCTTGTTTGCCGAGTTCCTTGAGGAGCAATCACTCGTTCGCCTCGGTCTTCTCGACCCTCCCACCTGTGTCGGTTTGCGGTACGGATCCCCGCTGCCTGAAGCTTAGAAGCTTTTCTTGAAAGGCCGCTCATTTGGATTGCGTTTGGCCGTAGCCGCACGCTTTCGGCTCGCCTTGGCGTCGGCATTGAAGCCAGTCTCCCGGATTTGCCTAAGAGACCGCCTTAGCGCACCGACGTAAAGCCGATAATACGCCCAAACTACTGACCTTTGTCACTCCATCGCAGCAGCGGGGAGCCAGGGAATATTAACCCTGTGTCCATCGCCTCCCCCTTTCGGGATCGGCTTAGGCCCGGCTAACCCTTGGCTGATCATCATCGCCAAGGAAACCTTGGGATTTCGGCGGACGGGGCTTTCACCCGTCTTGCGGTTACTCGTGCCGGCATTCTCACTTCGCACCACTCCACCGTGGGTTACCCCTTCGGCTTCAGCGCAGATGCGAACGCTCTCCTACCGCGCGCGCGAGGGCGCACCCCCGCGCGCACCCGCAGTTTCGGTACCATGTTTGAGCCCCGATTATCTTCGGCGCAAGGTCTCTTGACCAGTGAGCTGTTACGCTTTCTTTAAATGGTGGCTGCTTCTAAGCCAACATCCTGGTTGTCACGGAAACCTCACCTCCTTTGCTGCACTTAACATGGATTTAGGGACCTTAACTGGCGATCTGGGCTGTTCCCCTTTTGACCAATGGAGCTTCGCCCCCATGGTCTAACTGCCGTGCTATGGCCACCCGGTATTCGGAGTTTGATAGAGTTGACGAGCTTGCGCCCTATTCAACTCTTCCAGTGCTCTACCCCCGGGGGAAACACACGACGCCAACCCAAAAGCTGTTTCGGAGAGAACCAGCTATTAGCAGGTTCGATTAGCTTTTCACTCCTTACCACAAGTCATCCCAGCGTATTGCACAGCGCACGGGTTCGGGCCTCCACGAGGTGTTACCCCCGCTTCACCCTGCTCATGGTAAGCTCACCTGCTTTCGGGTCTTATGCGTGCGACTGAAAGGCGCGCTGTTCACACTCGCTTTCGCTATGGCTCCGGGGCTTCCCCCCTTAGCCTTGCCACACACATAAACTCGCCGGCTCATTCTGCAATAGGCACGCCGTCACCGCCGCGGCTCAAGCCGCAGCAGGCTCCGACTCCTTGTAGGCGCTTGGTTTCAGGTCTATTTCACTCCCCTCTCGGGGTTCTTTTCACCTTTCCCTCACGGTACTGGTTCACTATCGGTCTTGAAATGTATTTAGCCTTACCGGTTAGTTCCGGCAGATTCACGCAGGCTATTCGTGTCCCGCGCTACTCAGGAATAACGACAAGAGAGATGCGTCGGTTTTCGCGTACGGGGCCGTTACCCTCTATGGCCTTGCGTTCCAGCAAGTTCCGCTAACCGCGCATTTTGTAACTCTCCACATGCACGCATGTAGCCGTTACCCTACAACCCCACGCGCCCCGAAGGGTGCGTGGTTTGGGCTCGTTCCGTTTCGCTCGCCGCTACTCGGGAAATCCCGGGAATTCCTTCCGCACCGATCAATAGGCGTAATCGGCGCGAAAGAAATTCCGCATATTGGTCTCTGTTCCTCCGGGTACTAAGATGTTTCAATTCCCCGGGTGTGCCCCTCTCCTCCCGAAAGAGAAGAGGTGGCCGAGGTTTACTCGGCCGGGTTTCCCCATTCGGAAATCTCCGGATCGCAGGTTGCTCGTCACCTCCCCGAAGCTTATCGCAGACATGCCACGTCCTTCATCGCCATTTCAAGCCAAGGCATCCACCAAACGCCCTTACTAAGGTTCCCTTTCGGGAAGCCTCAGCACCGCATTATTCTTTGCTCGTGAATGCAATAGTTCCATACCCCTCGTGCGCCGCGGCAGCAGAAAGACCGCGTGCCTTATGAAAGCACACTCTCATTATCTGCCGCAGTGCGGATATGGAACCTGCGCTTTCCCACTCTTGGCTCCCACCTCATACGGGCGCGCCAAGAAGCGGAAAAGTATGGTTGTTGCACTATGGGGTTGTCAAGGTGCCCGTGTTTGGAGCGCAAAAAAACCGCGTTTTCGCGGCACACATTTCGGCCACTGTGAACAGGGCCGCTACCGCCGCGCACGTATCGGAATTTTTGTGCCGTTGCCAAACACGTATGAGTATTATAGAGGAAACCGCGCCCATGTCAAATGCCGCCCTTTCCCGCAGCGGGCGTTGCCGCGGCGTCCGCTTCCGGCAGCAGCCGCTCAATGCCCCACACGATCCACCGCGCAAGGAAATACCCCACCACGACCCCTCCCGCAAGCACGAGCCACGCCGCCGCCGAGAGCGGCACCACGCCAAACCAGCGGGCGAGCGGGGTGTAGAGGACGGCAAGCTGCAGCAGCAGCGACACCGCCAAGGCGCCCAAAAGCCAGCGGTTGGTCCACAGCGGCATGTGTTCCTGCGCGCGTATGGTAGCGATGCGCACGAACTCGTAGAGGATAAAACCGGTAAATAGCGCGGTGGCCGCCATGGCAAACCCCTCCCAATACCACACCAATAAAAATGTGGCGAGCAGAATGACGATTTTTTTCGCGCCGATAAGCCCGATTTGCCAGCGCAGTTTCCGGTCGATCAGCGGGCGCCCCGCGCGCGGCGCGCGGCGCAGCACGTCGCGGCGGGCGGGATCCAGCCCGAGCGCAATTGCGGGCATGCCGTCGGTGATGAAGTTGATCCACAGTATTTGGAGGGGTGAAAGCACCGGCGCGGTGAAGGAGAAAAACACGGTAGCGAGAAACAGCACTCCTACCTCCGCCAAATTGGAAACCGCCAAATAGTTGATGAATTTCTTAATATTATCCATGGCGCGGCGCCCCTCGCGAATCGCGTCGCGTATGGTGGCAAAATGGTCGTCCAAGAGAATGATGTCGCTCGCCTCGCGCGCTACCTCTGTGCCGCGGTGCCCCATTGCCACGCCGACATCCGCCTGCTTGAGCGCGAGCGCGTCGTTTACCCCGTCCCCCGTCATCGCCACGCTGTGGTGGCGGCGGCGCAATTGCCGCAGGATGCGCAGTTTGTGAAAGGGAGAAATGCGCGCGTAGATATTGCACCCCTCCCGCAGGGTGCGCGCGAGCGTCGCGTCATCCATGGCGTCTATCTCCTCGCCCACCACTACGCCGCGGCTCTGGAGCCCAATCTCGCGCGCCACCGCCGCAGCGGTTACCGGGTAATCGCCCGTGAGCATGACCACGCGGATGTGGGCGGCATAGAGATCGCGCAGTGCCTGCCGCACTCCCGCGCGCGGCGGATCGGTCATCACGAAAAACCCGAGCCACACGAGGTTCTCTTCTTCTATGCCCCCCTCTTCCGTCCGCTTATAGGCGGCGGCGAGCACGCGCAGGGCGCGCGCGGCGTACCCGTTATACACCGCCTCCAGCGCTTTTCGTTTCTCATCGGTAAGGGGCATGGTGGTGCCGTCCTCCAAGCGCACCGCGGCGCACTTTGCCAGCACCACCTCGGGCGCACCGAGCGTGTAGAGGTAGGCAACGCCGGTGGATTCCTGCACCACGCGCACGCTCATTATCTTCCGCTCGTGGGTAAAGGGCTTCTCGTCCTCCCGCCGAAATTCTTCCACGGCGTCCGGGGGGAGCTGCCGCCGCGTGTAGCGGTACACGGCAATTTCCGTTTGGCTGCCCTCATACGTTGTTTCTTCGCCCGCAATTTCCCGTACGTTGTTGCAGAGTGCGCCGCAGAGATACAGCTGCCGCGCCGCGGAGAGCGGCGCAGCAGCAACCCCTGCAAACCCCTCCCCGTACACCTCTACCACATCCATTTCATTTTTGGTGAGGGTACCGGTCTTGTCGGTGCACACCACCTCCACCTCTCCCATGGACTCCACCGCTCCCAAGCGCCGCACCAGCGCGCGCTTCTTCACCATTGCTTGGGCACCAAGTGCCAGCACCACCGCGAGCACCGCAGGCAGCCCCTCGGGAATCGCCGCCACCGCCAGAGAAACCGAAAAGAGGAGCGCTTCAAAAAAACCGAACTTGCGGAGGGCAAACACAAAGGTAAGGGCGATTAATCCCGCAATGAACACTATAATAATGCGCGCCAAACCGCGTATTTCTTTTTGGAACGGGGAGGCCTCTTGAGTGATATCCTGCAGGGAAGCGGCAATGGCGCCGATTTTTGTTTCCATGCCGGTGCGCAGAGCGTGCATTTCCCCGTGCCCCATTTGCACCGTCGTTCCCTTGTATACCTCCTCGCCCGCTTTCTTCTCTATGTGCCGCGACTCGCCAGTGAGCGCCGATTCATCTACGCTGAGGTGCTCCGAAACGAGCAGGGTGCCGTCGGCGGGAATGACGTCGCCCGCCTCCAGCAGGACAATGTCGCCGGGGACCACCTCGCGCGCGGGGATGCGCATTTCCTTCCCCGCGCGGCGCACAGTCGCTTGGGGTGCCGCCATGCGGCGCAGTGATTCCACCGTTTTTTCCGCATGGTAATCTTGGATGAATCCCGCCAAGACCGACAGTGCCACAATGGCAAAAATAAGCGCAGCATCCACCATCCCACCCGTTTCCCCCTGTACATAACTGGAAAAGAGCGCAACGGCCGCCGCCCCCAAGAGGACCAGCACGAGAGGAGAGTGCACCTGTTCCCACAAAATGCGCCATGCGTCCCCGCCTTGGGTGCGGCGAATTTCATTAGGGCCATGTGCCGCCAAAAGGCGCTGCGCCTCTGCGAGGGAAAGGCCGGTGGTGGGTGAAGGTGCAAGCATAGGCACTTAACAGGTTGCCGTGCGGCGCGGCACGCGGGGCGCTATCCCATAGGCGGCGCCATACGCGGGGCGGCGCGCGCCTCGCGCGCAAGCAGAAAGGTAAACAGAAACGGAACCACGAAGAGAAACACGATGCTGGAGGCAATCACCACCGAATAAATATCCGTGCCCACCACCCCGCTCTCCCACAATATCTTCATCACGATGATGCCGGTACTGAAACGCACCGAAAGTCCCACCCCCATGAGGAGCGCTTTCCGCGCGCCCAGCACGCGCCGCCCCGCGAGGTAACTCCCCAGCAGCTTTGCCGCCATGGCGGTTCCCGCCACCCCCAGCACCAAGAGCGGAGACGCCGCGAGATAGCGCACGTCTATTTCCAAACCCGCCCACAAAAAGAAAAACGGCGCAAAAAGGCCGTAGATGAGGGAGGAGAGCTCGCGCTCAATGGCAGCGAGGTGGTCATCGGGAATGAGGACGCGCACCGAGATGCCGGAGAGCAGGGCGGCAAGCGCCGAGGCCTCGGCAAACTGCCCGATGCCGACAAAAAGGAAAAACGTCATGAGGAGAAACAGAAATTGCGATTCAATATTGGCAAAGGCAAAGGGCGTGCGGCGCTTTCCGATAAAGAACAGGCCGGCGGTCAGCATGAGGAGTGCCGCGAGCGCGGCGGCGGTGGCCAGGGATGAAAGTGAAAACAGCATAGTGCCGCCTATCATAAACCCCACTACGAGCAAGAGCAGAATTTCTATGATGTCGTCTGCCGAGCCAATGCCGATAATCGCCTGCCCCAGCGAGGTATTGACGAGGTTAAATTCGCGGAGGATGGGAATGAGAATCGCCTCACCCACCGTGGCGAAGCTGAGCGCCACGATGGCGGAAGTGGCCCATGAGTAGCCGAACAGGAAATGCACCACGAGCGAACCCAGCGCCGCTTCCAAGAGAATGATGAACAGTGTCGCAGAAAGGATGAACCGCTCTCTCTTGCGCAATTCCCCAAGATTGAGCTCAAAGCCAATGAGGAACAGCAAAAAATACATGCCAGTCTGTGCAAGCGTCTCAAACAGCGAAGAGCCGATAATGGCGGCAAAGGGATTATAGAGTGAGAGTGCCGCGCCCAGAAGAAGCGCGGCGAACACCCACGGGATGCGAAAGCGCTCCAAAAGCTTGCCAAGAAAAAACGAAACGGCAAGCACCAATCCCGCAAAGAGGAAAAAATTCATACGCTATTCAGTGTAACAAAGGGAACAGCGCAAAGAGGGCGGTTTTCAACACAACGTGCCTTTCCTTTTGGTAAGGAGCCAACCAGTGAGGGGGCTTGTTTTTAGTGGACCCGAGCGGATTTGAACCGCTGACCTCTGCATTGCGATTGCAGCGCTCTACCAACTGAGCTACGGGCCCGTGCGGCCTCTACTATACCAAACCGGCGCACCCGGTGCCAAGGAGCGCCGACGCGGTGCGCGTCCGTCCGCACACGCGCACTCGAGAGAAAAGAAAGAGGCTGCGGTGCGCGGGAGAATTGTTGCTGCTATACCTCTTTCGCAGCTTCTTTTTTCGCCTCGCTATTATTCTCTTTTTCCCCGCACCGCTTCTCCACCTTCTCTTCCAAATGCGCCAAGAAGCGCGCAGCAGCGTCTTTGCCGCCCAAACCAAAGGCGAGGCCGAGTGCGAGCGAGAATGCGACCACCATGCCGGTGAACAGTATCTGCACGAATGCCGCGGCAATGCCCAGCTGATGCAGTGCGGCGAGAATGGCAAACGCCCACACCGCCGCTTTGGCGCCAGTCGCCAAGAGCGCGGCGCTCCCCACCGCGGCGGTCTTTCCTGCCCCCAGCACCAGGCGGTGTGTTGCCTCGCCCAATACCGCCGCGATGATGAGAATGAGCGCGGCGACTATAACGCGCGGCAGGTAGCCCAACACCGCGCCGCGCAGAAAATCATTCACCTGCGAGAGCCCTAGCATATCAAATGCCGCCATGAGAAACACCGCAAACACAAACCACGTTACCAGCGTCCCCACCAGTGCGGCAGCGCTTGCGCCATAGCCGCCGCGCTTAAGGAACTCCTCCACGCCGGCGGTACGGAGCGCCTCGTCCGCCTTCATCGCCTTTAACACGCGCGCAGTAGCGCGCCCCACCGCGCGCCCCACAAACCATCCCACGATAATAACCACCAGCGCCGCCAAAACGCTCGGCAGTGCTTTGGCGACATAGAGCCACATCTCATAAAACGACTGAAGCAATATTTGGCGCCATAGCTCTACGGTGTCCATAGCAATATGGTGCAGATTAACGTCTGATAACACAACGCCTGGTACAGTGGGTTATCCCTTTGCCTACGGCGCGCGGTGCGGTGCAGCAAATTCAACACTGCATCTCTATATTACACCTCCATGCGGTCGTAGATAACCCGATGTGGGTAGTCAAACACGTCGCGCACCAGGCGGTCTTGGATATTGACGCGGTAGCGGTAGTCGTCGCTCTCTAGCGCGGCGAACTTTAATTCACGGCCAAGGCGCCCCTCCAGCACATGGACCGCCTGTGCAATGCCGCCCTCGCGCAAACGCTCGCCCACCACCAAGAGATCCAGGCGCGTATCCCACTCACGCAGAAAAAAGCCGCTCAGCACCACCAGGCGCAATCTCCCGTGGCGGCGCAGCTCACGCACCACGTCCTCATCCCCCACCGGCAGCGTGGCAAGGAGGAACTCGCGTAACTCCTCCACGTAGGGGAAGCGTGCGTTCAGCGTCCAGCCGCGCTTTCGGGCGGCGCGGCGCCCGCCCCTTCCATTAAGCGCAGATGCCGGCACCATGCGCCGCTTGGTAATGCCCATGCGGGTAAGCGCCTGCAGCTCGCGCGAGGCAACCGCCGGCGTCGTGCGCACGCGCCGCGCGGCGTGCTCTCGGTCAAACACCTCTTCAGGATTAAAGAGAAAAAGGCGCAAAAATTTGGCGCGCTGCCCGCTCCCGAACAGTTTGCCTATGGGATCCATAGCGCCGCCATTGTAGCACATGAAAAATAACGCGCGCACTTCCCGCCACGAGGGTTTTTCTCTGTCAATTTATCCGCTTTATTTCTATAGCATAAGAGGGTATGCTGAGGGCACATGCGACTCGCAGCCATATTTTTGGCGCTCATACTTGCGGGAAGCGCGCTGCTTTTATTCTTCCAGAACGGCATGAAAAGCAGCGGCTCCCCTTTTCCGGCGGAAGGGCGCAATGGCGCCGACACAGCCGCACCGGAAACTGGCGCAACCGGGCAAAATCCCGACGCCGCACCGGCACCCCAAGCGCGCACCGCCCCCGCGGCCGCGCAGACGGTGGATGCTCCTTCTGCGCCGCACACCGAAACACCGCAGCACACGGCGTATTCCGCTGCGCCGCAAGAAACAAAACCGCGCGCGCGTCCTGCCGCCGCGGCTCCACGCACACTTCCCGCCGATCCGCTGGAAAAAAGTACCTTCCGCCTGCGTGCGGGAGACCGCCTCACCATTGAGGGGACCACGGCAATTCTCACCCTCACTTCCGTCAAGGAAAACGAGGTAAGGGTGCAGGTACGTGAGAAAGGAACCACGTTTTCCTACACCCTCAACGCGGGCGGCACGGTTATCCTCTCCCTCGCGGCACCCGAGGTTATCGCCCTAGAGGCGGAAAGCGTTTTTGCGGAGGGAGATGAGGTGCGCTTTGTGCTCTGGCGCTACCCGCGCACCAAAATAGTTGCCGCACTTCCCGCAACCGTCACCCTCCGCGTGGGGCAAACCGCTGCCGTGGTCCACCGCCCCGACTTTGTGGAACGGATTACCTTGCGCAAGGTGGGGCGCCTCCACGCAGAACTGCAGATTGAGACACTGATGGATGCGAGAGTAGCGCGCGTCTTTACGAGCACCTACCAACAAGGAGACACGCTTGGCACCGATGCTGCCTCTGTTGTCTTGCGCACCCTATCCTTTGACGCCGCTTATAGCCGCACAGGTGCCGCATGGGGGCCGCACACCATTACCTTGGAACTCTCTCCCGTGCCATAGCGCGCCCCAAAGGCACAGGCACTGCGGTGCGCCAAAAGCGGTGAAGGTGTGTGTGTGTGTGTCATCCCACATGCAAAAACTCCCGCGCGCAGCACGGGAGTTTTTGTGCGGCACCGAGCAGCACCTAAACCACATCGGTGGCAGCAGTGTTACTTGAACGCTACCTTGCCGCCCGCTTCCTCAATTTTCGCTTTCATTTCTTCCGCCTCCTCTTTCGCCACACCCTCTCTCAAGACCGAGGGCGCGCCGTCCACAAGGTCCTTCGCCTCTTTGAGGCCCAGCCCTAGCATTTCCTTCACCGCCTTGATAACCGCGATCTTCTGCGCGCCCGCCTCGGCAAGCTCCACCGTCACCGTGGAAGATTCTTCTTCCGCACCCCCCTCGGCGGCGGGTGCAGCAGCAACCGCAACCGCGGCCGCAGACACGCCGAATTTCTTCTCCAAGAGCTTCACCAGCTCATGGAGCTCCAGCACCGTCATGTTTTCAATCTGCTCCACAAGGGCCTTGAATTTTTCTGGAACCTCTACCTCTTCACTCTCTTCTTGCGCTTCCGTGTCTGCTGCGGACCCCTCTTCTTGGGGCGCGGCGCCGTCCGCTGGCGCCTCCGAGGCGTGCTGCGCCTCCTCTTTATTTTCGTCTTTTTGCACTACAGGTTCATCTGCCATGATACGCTAATGTGTACAACAATCTGATAAATGCAGGCATTGCACTGCGGCACATTATGCGGCCTGTTGCGCTTCGCGCTGCTCTGCCAGCGCATGGAGCGCCACCGCGAGCCCCTGCAGGGGCGCATGGATGACGTTGACAAACATGCCCCGCAGCTGCGGCAAGCTGGGGATTTGGGCAATGGCCGTCATCGCCTCCGCATCCCGATACTCACCCTCAAATATGCCGCCTGCAATTGCGAGGGATTCCGGATGCTTTTTCACAAATGCGTACACCTCGCGCGCGGGCGCCAACGCATCCTCTCCGTAGGCGAGCGCAATTTCGCCTTCCAAAGGAGGCATGGTGCCCGCGATATTCGCCTCTTCCAACGCGCGGCGTATAAGCGTTTTTTTCGCGACAAAGTAACGCACGCCGGCCTCTTTCAGCGCATCGCGCATCTCCTTTTCCTCGGGGATGGCGAGACCGTGGAAGTGCACGAACACCAGCGTGGGCGCTTCTGCGACCATGGTGCGCAGGCGTTCCGCAATGTGCCGCTTTTTTTCTTTGCTAATTGCCATAGAACAAAAAATGGCTCAAATATAATTGAGCACCTCATGCATTGGGAGAAGCGGCACCGACCGTGCGTACGCACTTGCCGCTTTTATTTTTGTTCCCCTCGGCCGGCCTTACGGCGATGTGCCTGCCGGCTGTCGTAAGGTGCTTGAGGGCAAGCATACCCCATGGCGCGGAAATTGCAAGCGTCGTGCCCACGCGCCACAAAAGAGATTAAGGAGTATGCGTTGCCGCCATTAGCCCCGACAATACGGAAAACGCGCCAAGGTAACCTCTTGGCGCGCTCTTACGTAGAAGTCTGCGCTACACGCCTCCGTACAGTTGGCGCACCGCATGCGCCACATTGCGCACCAGGAGGTACGCAACCAGGAGTAGGCCCGCAGCGCCGAAGACAAATGCCGCGTACCAGAATAACATTCCCTGCTCACGAGAGAGCAAGACAAAAACCAAGATTACAAACACGAGCGCAGTTTTCGCCTTGGAAAGAGTGGTGACCGGAAGGCGCACCTCGCGCAGCGCCGCAACCACGCGCCGCACAATATCCGCGCGCACGGCCGCGTTGAATGAGTCATAGAGCGCCATGGCGCAAAACAGCGCTGCCATGAGCCACCACAGCGCCGAATCACGCACCGCCCACAAGAGCATTCCCGCAAGCGCCGCCAGGGAAAACACCTTGTCGGCGAGGTAATCCATGCGCGCGCCATGTGCGCTCGCGCACCGCAGGCGCCGCGCGAGGCGGCCATCCAGGTAATCCGTTGCGCCTGCACACGCAATGAGGGCGGCAGCGCCCCAAAAGCGCTGGTTCACCAAAAGCCACCACAGCGGCACTACTGCCGCAAAGCGGCTGTAGGTGAGGATGTTAGCAATCATCCCCTCCTCCCTTTTGTTCGCGGCCCCCTCTACGCTACCGATCGGCATCCCCTGGATCAATAGGAGGCGCTAGCGCGCGGGAGAAACGCCGCTCTGGCGCGCACCAAGGTCTTCCGTGCGCAGCGCGCGCTCCTGCCCCACCAAGTACGTGAGAAATACGAGGGTAAAAGACACCAGCACGATGCCTAAAAACGCGGTGGTGAAATTGATAAACGTACGGTTTACCGCCGTTACCTGCGCGCGCCGCGCACCCGTGCCGCGCGGCATACTCCCGTAATCCGCATCATGCAGTATGCTTCTCTTCCGATGTGCAATTTCTCTCTGCATCACCACCCTAAGTGTAGCGCAGAGATGCTGATGGGCACAAGGCGGCGGTAAAAGCGCCCGAGGCGCAGAGCTCCCTCGCCGCGCCGGTACACCCCTCATAATATACATGGGAAAAAATAGCAAAAACCGCCCCGAAGGGCGGTTTTTGCCGACTTGCACGTATCGCTGCCACTCCCGTGCTCTCAAGAGAGAGAACTACTGGGAGATGGTAACGGTGTTGGTGCGGAAGTCTTCAACCGGACGCACCTGGTGCGAGAGGTCATTGACCGTGCCGGTGTTCGACTTGCTGTACTTGACCTGGTCAAGCACGGCGCGGTAGGAACCGGTGAGGTCAGGATTGACGGTCACGGTGAACGTGAAGGTCTCCGTGGAGCCGTCATCAACGCGCCAGTTGCCCGTGCTCTCTTCCGGTGCGGTAGAGGTGAGCGACGACGCCGTCGTGCTCGCTGTACCAATAGAGACGTTGTTGCGCTCTATGTGGTAGACCAGCGCATTTGCCACCGTAGACGCCACGTAGAAGGTGTTGTCAAAGGCGGTGACATCAAACACGATCTCGAAGTCGGCCACATCCTGCGTACCATTGCTAATGGTGCGCACGCTCGCATCGGTGGAGACAATCTCCGCAAAGATACCCTCGGTAAGGAGCGCGTGCTCTTCACCGTTGGCGGTACCCGAGCGCTTAGAGGTAGCAAGCATGTCTCCCTGCGCGTCATCCACATCCCACGCGTTGCGCTCCGTTCCGGTCACGTCAAACTCAACCGTGTCGCCATTGGCGTTGAGCTTCTTGAAGTCCACCATGAGCTTGACGGTCACCTTGTCGTCTTTGGCAATGGTGAACTCGTCATCATTGTCCTCCAGCGGGAAGTGGATCCACGCGCTCTGCGTGTCGCCATCGCTGTCGGCGCTGGTTTGGGTAGAGAGGTTCTTATCCTCGTCGTACCGCCAGTCGCTGAACTGCTTGCCGTCAATTTCCAGCGTGAAGTCACTGAAGAGCGTATTGAGCGCGCTCGTGGACGTCGTCGCGAAAATGACAATGTCGTTGAGCGTAATCGCGCCATCCTGCGCCTCCACGTCAAAGACGAGGACGGTTACGTCATCCGTCTTGTTGTTTTCATCCACGCGGATGGTGGAAGCGTCGGGATTGCTGGAATTCGTGGAGAGCTTCATTTCCGTATTGGACGAAATGGACTCCACATTGAAGGTTTCGTACTGCGTGTCGGAACCGGTGTACTGGTCAATGCCTGCGCCGTCCATGGCGCGCACGCCGCTCGCCGGCACCCATACCTTCCACGTCTGGTCCAGATCGGAATTATCAATGGAGTCGGACACGTCCACCGCTACGGTGAATTTCGCCGTGTCACCCTCCTGGAACACCTCGTCAAGGCCGGTGAAGCGCATGCGGTACACGTCGCTGCCCTGGTCGCTCCAGTCGCTCTCGCTGTTGGCGTCTTCCTCTGCAATCTTCTCGCCATCGCGCCACAGTGAGACGCTATCAAAGGAGCGCCACGGCTTATCCTCACAGACCTTGTCACTACCCTGGGAACAATTGGCGTTCGTCATGCCTTGGAACTGCACGTCTACGCGGCGCACCGCAGCGTCGCCGTCTTCCACGTCAAATTCAAAGGCCATGACTGCCGCGTCGTTGTCGCCCTCTTGGAGATCCTCGTCGGAAGGATCGCTGAGCACGTCAAAGTTCTCCAGAGAGGCTTCGCCGCCGGAGAGCGCGGCAGTGTCGCCCTGATCAGCCGGCTGCTGCTCCTCTTCATCAGGAGTGGACGGCGTCTCCGGCATGGTCGCCGGCGCTTCCTCCTTCTCCGCGCAGAGCTCGTTTACCTTCGCGCGCGTGGACGCGCCAAAGTAACCGGTGCCGGCGGTGAGGCCCAGCGGCGCCAAAATGTCGCTCGCGTACGCCTCCTGGAAGCGCTTCACCGCATCCGCGGTGAGAGAACCGTAGTAGGTCGTCTCGTTGCCGGGAGAGCCGGGACCCGATTGCGCCACGGTAAAGCCGTTGGCGTTGAGGAACTTCTGCAGCTCCATCACATCAGTGCCGGTATCACCCACACTGAGATTGCGAGTAAAGGTGAATGCGCACGCCGCAGTTGCGCTGCCTCCCTGTTGGTTGGCAAGCACCGCGCGTGCCTCATCCGCTTTGTCCGCCGGGATAATATCAAGCGCAATAAAGAGCTCGATAAGATCCGCCAGGGACAACTGTGCCTGTGCCCGCTGCGCGGACAAAGCAAAGAGGGAGCTTACGACCATCGCCACCGCGACAAACACAACGGCGATTTTCGTAAGCGAATAAGTTTGACTAGTCATATCGTTATTAAAGTTATCTAAGAAAGAATGTGCTTAACGGATAAGCGCTTATAATCATCTTTCCTAGATGCTGTGGATCACCCCGCGCACGTTAATATCGTTCGACCAACAACGCCCGCGAGGCTACCCCTGGTAATCTGATCGGCGCCAAGCATACTGCCCGCCCCGATCCGATCGTTCCTACCAACTTTCGCGGCATGGCCCTGCGCGCGAAAGGTTGGTAACAAGAATTCCGTTGCCGCTCGGCCGCCGCCGCATCCATCTCAACCACGAACCAAAGCGCGCCTGTTTGGTTTGCAGCGTGGCTGCCCACCGTACGAACATGAAGGTGTGGTGGAACCACCACCCAGCGCACTTTAGCCAGAAGTTAGGAACTGCGCTTCAACTTCAGCCAGAAGTAAAGTTTCTGCTCTACTCTTCTTTATTCTTGTTTCCCTATGCAGTTGTCAATGAACTCTCGCCGCTTGCTCCCTACGCTAAAAAGCGCCTTTACAGGGGCGATTGCGTGGTAGTATAGCGACTCTTACTAAGAGTGAGAAACTTCCTGCGTGTGGATAAGGGATATACACCGCTTTTCCGCACGCAAACCAACCCTGCGCACTCTACCGGGAAATGAGAAAAAGTCAAGTAACGCCTAGGGTTTTTGATTACCCACTCTACATGAGAAAGACGCACGGCGGCGCGGCGGCTTACAAAAAACTTTTTCTGTACTACACCAAATAAAAGTGTCAAGTATCGGACGGAAAGAAACGGGGGCGAGGTGCGGCGCTGGGTAATTAATGCGCGTCACGTGGGATTATTGACGCGTAGCATTACAAACGAAGGAGTGCGCGCTGTAACAACAACATATGTATATATGTTGTTGGCTGTTAGAGTGGACAAAGGCAGCCGCAGCCGCTATGCAAGGGTATAGGTGCTCCAACGGCGCTCACCCTCTTTTTTAAGGACACCTTGCGCCACCAACGCCGCCAACTCGCGCTGGATGGTTTTTTCGCTACAATCGGTAATCTCGCGCACCACGTCCTTTATAGATACCCGTTCGCGTGTTTGGAGCAATGCGAGGATGCGTGCCCTTCTGTCTTTGTGGCGCATAGCGGCACTACCCGTTTTCCCCGTTTTCCGCGCAGCAGCACGCGCAGCAAACGCCCCCTTGCGTACCGCCGCCCCAGAGGAAACAGGTAGAGGTGATGCACCAGAAGATGCCGGCTGGGGCGCACCCGGCATATCGGACATACTATTGACGTCGGTATAAAGGTCGTCTTTTACACTTGTCTCTTTACCCTGATGCTTCCTTGGTTCGTGCGGCACCACACTATGCGGGAGGTAAGGTGAATATTCCTTGCGTTCCTTTTCCCACTCTGCACGCACCGCATCCTCTACCGCAAACATGCGCGCGTCCACAACCCCTCCCGTGCCAGTGCCGCTTCCTCCCGAACCTTCACCGAGAAATTCCCTGTCCACAAAGCCACGCAGCGTGCGGCACTCGCGGATTAAAAGGCGTGCCGTGCTGTCATCTAACACTCTCCCATGCCTTCCCACCTCGTACAGCCCCTCCAGTGCGCGCAACACGTCTTTTACTCTCTCCGCAGCGTCCTTTAATGGCCCAAACCGCTGGCTGTATAGCGCCAGCGCACTCTCATAAAGCATATAGGTCTTTTTAAGCAGTATGTCTCTGAACTCATCCCGCCCTGTGAGTTGCGGCTCTATGAGCGCATTTACCGCGCTCAATCTCTCCGTTTTTTTTAGGACATATATGCGTGCGTATGCAGTGCGTGTGGTGTCCTTTTCCTCAGCTTCTCCGGGCATAGTGTATCTTTTTATATGTCCTTTATGGCAGACGTGCGAGGTACGCCCATTATATATAAGCCACCCTTATCTGCAATACATGCGGCGGCGGCTGTGTGGTTTTGTAAAAATGCAACGCAGAGGCCACTGTCTGCCGCAGGCCAGCAAGCTGCCGTAAAGAAGAATTATCCTCCTCGGTGGTATCTCTGCTTCCTGCTATAATACGTTGGCACGCCAGGCAACATGGCAAAGAAGCAAAAAGGGGGCCAGGAACCATATCTGAAGCCCGAAACGGTACGCAGCATTGCCGGCGTGCTTTTTTCTGTGTTTGCCGTGTTTTTCCTCCTCTCTGCCTTTCATGCCGCCGGTCCGGGCGGCGCGCTGGTCTTTCGGGGGTTTAGCATGATACTGGGCGTAGGCTACTATCTCTTGCCGCTCCTCCTGCTCCTACTCGCCGTGGAGCTCTTTAGAACCCAAGGTGCGCTGCGCGCCAAGTGGGGGACAGTGAAGGCCGGCGCCGCCGCGCTCTTTCTTATAAGCGGCCTCTCGCTCATTGAGCTGTTATTCCCGGGGCAGGGGGGGCTTCTGGGCAGCGCACTTGCCTTTCCTCTCAAGGCACTGGTGGATACGTGGGCCTCGCTCGTCATTGTCGCGGGGCTCCTAGTCGTAGCGCTCATGGTACTGTTTGACACGCATATTCGCCTGCACGCGGGTGCACTGGCGGTGTGGCGCCGGCGCCAAGAGGCGCGCGCAGAGGCGGAAAAAGAGGCGGCGGCCCACAAGGAAGAGCCAGCCGTTGAGGAGGCGGAAGGGGAAGAACCCGCAGAAGAAAACGAGGCAGATGCGGCGGATGACGCGGAAGAAGATGCCGCCGCACCCGAAGAGGACGCCGACGACACACAAGAAACGCGCCCCTCCCGCGGCATCGCCTCCCGCGCCGCTGAGCTCAAAAAAATGCTGGGGGTAAAGGCGCGCGATGACACACCTGCAGCCACGCGCGCCCCCTACACCCCTCCCCCTCTCTCACTCCTCTCCAAAGACAAAAGGCGGCCGCAGGTCAGCGACACCAAAGCCAATGCCAACATCATTAAGCGCACGCTCCAAAACTTCAACATACCGGTGGAGATGGATGAGATCTCCGTGGGTCCCACAGTAACCCGCTATGCGCTCAAACCCGCGGAGGGCGTGCGCATCTCGCGCATTGTCAGCCTGCAGAGCAATTTGGAGCTCGCGCTCGCCGCCTCGCCCATCCGCATTGAAGCGCCCATACCCGGAAAATCGCTGGTGGGCATTGAGGTGCCCAATACGCGGCGCGCGACGGTGGGGCTCCACTCCCTGCTCACCGAGCCTGCCTTTACCGAGAATAAGCGGCCGCTCATTGCCGCGCTAGGGCGCGATATTACCGGCACCCCCTACTACCTGGATATCGCAAAAATGCCGCACGGCCTTATCGCGGGCGCGACCGGCTCCGGCAAATCGGTTGCCACGCACTCCATTATCACCTCCCTGCTCTACCGCAACAGCCCGCACGACCTGCGCTTCATTATGGTGGACCGCAAGCGCGTGGAGCTCACGCTCTACAACAACATTCCCCACCTGCTCACACCGGTCATTACCGAACCAAAACAAGCGGTACTCGCGCTCAAGTGGGCGGTGAATGAGATGGATCGCCGCTATAACATTCTGGAAGCAGAGCGCGTCAGCAATATCAGCTCCTACTACGAGAACGTGGTAGCGCCGGCACTCAAAAAGACCGCAGCGCGCGCGGCAGATGGCGATGAGGAGGAGGATTTGGAGGCGCCGGAGCCCATGCCCTACATTATTATCGTCATAGACGAAATGGCAGAACTCATGCAATCATACCCGCGCGAGGTGGAATCGGCCGTGGTGCGGCTCGCGCAAATGAGCCGCGCAGTGGGCATACACCTGCTCCTCTCCACCCAGCGCCCCTCGGTAAACGTGATCACCGGCCTCATTAAAGCCAACGTGCCCACCCGCATTGCCCTGCAGGTCTCCTCGCAGATAGATTCCCGCACCATTATAGACAGCGGGGGCGCGGAAAAGCTCCTCGGCGCCGGCGACATGCTCTATATCTCCGGTGAAACTGCCAAGCCGGTGCGTTTGCAGTCAGCTTTTATTTCCGAAGCGGAGATAAAAAAGGTAGTGGACTACCTCATTCAGCACAACCGCTTTGCTTCGCTGGACACTGGCATTGACCTCGCCGCACAGGAAGAAGTCGGCAGCGGCGGCTTTGCGGGATCGCTTAACGAGGAGAGTGATGACGATCCCAAATACGCGGAGGCCAAGGACACGGTCATTCGGGCAGGCAAAGCGTCCACCGCCTTTCTGCAGCGAAAGTTGGGTATTGGCTATAGCCGCGCGGCGCGCATTATGGACCTCTTAGAAGAGCGCGGCATTATAGGTCCCAGCAACGGCTCCAAGCCACGCGAGGTACTGGTGGGGCCCGACGAGGACAGTGCGGCACCTCCCCCGCAGGAAGAAGACGATGCCGAAGCCAATGAACCGCACGTACGTGAGCAAGCGGCAGCAGTGACAGGGCGCGTGCCAGAATAAGGCGCATGCGGGATACCCCTTTTCGTTTACTATTTACCCTGCTGGGTATTGCCGCAGCCGCGCTCTACGTGGCATTTCAGGCGCGCAACCTTATTGTGGGCCCCATACTTACCATCACCCAACCTGCGCATGCAGCCACAGTGCTGGAGGGGGCGTCTCTCACCGTAGCGGGCACCGCGCGCAATACCGTGGCCCTTACCC
>WFWH01000029.1 GCA_015491245.1 Patescibacteria group bacterium
TCACGCACAGATTGTGCCGCCGTAGGCGGTGTTCAAGAAAGGAGGGGAAAGATGCAAGAGCCCTCTACAGTTTTTCTCGCGCCGGCGTTCAGTAAGCCGCGCAACACGCCGGCGAACCTGCGCCTCGCCGAGGCGCTCGGCAAGGCGGTGCGGAAAACATCTCCCTGCGTGGTGGTCACGCAGGAAGATCTCTCCACCGCGCACCTCCCGCGCGGTGTGGAGGTAATCATTGTCCCCGATGATGAGAGGGGGCCGCCACCCACCCTGCGCATTGTGCGCGCGGCAGTGGACGCGGCAGTGGAAAGGGAAGTCGCGCGCATCGTGGTGGTATGCGCGGGGCCGCACTGGCCGCGCGTGCGGCGCGATCTCGCCTATGCGCTGCGAGAGCGCGGTGTTGCGGTGGAGATTGTCCCTCCGCCGCAAGAGATGTTGGCGCTCCCCGAGAAGGAGTGGTTCAGCCGCCACTCCGTGCAGTACCACACCCGCAACTATTGGGTGTGGTGTGTACGGGAGCGGATTTTGCTCCTTCTCTGGCGTTTCTTTCCACGCCTCTACGGTGTGGTGGTGGGGTAATGTCGCGCTACCTCATCCGTGTCTCCAGGGAGGGAGTGCTGGCGCGTCTTTTGGACGGGCTTATGGTGCCGGTCATGTATCTTGCGGCCGGTACCTTGCGCGAGGCGCCCCAGCGGACGCACCGCTGGAACAACAGGCACCTCACGCCCCGCGAGGCGGCGCGCGTGCGGAGGGTGCTGGATCCTCGCCGGTGCGTGGTGGTGCCGAGGGATCCGCACGCATCGCCGCGGTGGTTGTGGGGTTTCTTACCCCGCTTCCATATCCCCGTATGCGGGGGCTGGCGGCGCTATGTGGTGGTTGCGCCGAGAGAATATATCCCCCATTCCCGCACCGGAGAGTGGTTTGTGGGATGGGAAACCGAAAGGGGAACAGGCATTTCCCGCATTCCCCTTGACGGGGCGGTGCGCCTGTTGCGCGGCCCGCACGACGCCCGCGCCTTCGGCATAGACGCCGAGGGGCGGCAGATAGCCCTTCACCTGGTGGGTAAGGGGAAGATAGGAAGGGGCGGCCCATGGGCAAAGGTGCCGCTCCTGTAACCCCTGCCGTTTTTTGGCGGGGGTTTTGTATTGCCGCAATCGCGGGGCGTTGCAGCGCGTACGTCCACGCGTTTTGCCGCCCCTAATTTCTTTGTTTGTCTCCGTAGAGGATGAAGGAGGAGAGGAACAGTATACGCTCTGCTATCTTTTTCGCCTCTTTGGGAAAAGGCGCATCAGCGGATGCCAATTGTTCGTTGAGCGCCGCGCGGCGCTCCTTCGCGGCTTCATAGACCAGGTGCGGTTGCAGTGCAGAAGAATGCGCCACGGTATCCCATGCCGTTGCTACCGCTTGTGCAATTACTGAAAGGCACTTGTTCGGGTTGCGCTCTTCCGCAAGTGCCTGCAGGCATTTTTCCTCTGCGTTTTTCAGGTATACCATCGCTTCATGCTTTTTCTCTGCGCGTTTTTCTTTCAGTGAGATGACGTTGCTGCCAGTGCTGCCATTTTCACCCTGCGCCTGCGCTGCGTCGTGCCGCGCCACTTCTTCTTCCAGCAACATAAGAAACGCGAGCTGGTAGTTGGCGTGCTCCAAGTCGCCCAGCGGGATGCGCACCTCGTGCTCCAAAGAAGGAATCTCCGTTTCATCCTTTCCTCCCACGCGCGCCCGCTCTTCCTCTATGGCGGCGCGCAGTGCCGCCAAATGCGCGTCATCTTTTGGAACGCGCTTCCAAAATACCTGCGCTTCCTTCTGAAGCAGGGCACGCGCCACTTCACCCTGTGCGTTTTGGTGCGCGCGCTCTGCCGCGGCTTCCATTGCTGGCACCAGCAGTGCACGCATGGTTGCTTTTTCCTCTTCGGCAGAAGGATGTTCCGGCGGTGTTTTCTCCATGGAAAGTACTATACCGCGCGCCGCGCCGCGTAAAAAGGGGGTGGCGCGGGAGGGCCCGCCGCGGTACCGTGGGGCAATGAGGCGGGGTGTGTGCGTGAGCCGCCGCATTTTCTGTGTTGGCGGTGCGCGCGATGGTTGCGTCAGTTACGTGCGGGATTTGTCGTTCAGTATAGGGAGACTGTGTGTACGGCAAAAAAGATATGGCCGATAATGGCACCCTTCTCGGAATCTCCTCTTACACCATTCTCCCCAGGCGGTGTTGTGGTGTGATGTGCCGCTACGGCCTGAGATCGGGCGGCAGTTCACCTACTGAAACAACTGCAATATTGTCTGGGAGAAAGTAGCGCTGCGCAACTTCTCGTATAGCTTCGGGTGTGACCATGCGCACTTTTTCCGCAAAGGTCCACAGTGACTCAGGAGGTAACCCATGTGCCACATCATCAACATACCACCCAAACACACTCGATACATTCATGCTCTCTTGTTGTATTGCGGCAGTAAGGTCGTCTGATTGCAAAGTGAGATCTTCTTCTGGTAAGCCTCTCTCCGCAATGTGGTATACATTGTCGGTGACAATGTGCACACTCTCGGCAAAGTGCTTCGGATGTACCGCGTACGTGATCTCCAGGTAGCCGGTGTCTGAGAAATAGCCGGTATCGGCACTCACCCAGTATGCCATGTCGCGCATAATGCGCAGTTCAGTTACCAGACACGAAGTCCACGAATCGGCGAGGTGGTTGCGGATCAGCGCGAGCGCCACCCTATCTTTTTCGTGGTGGATTGAGCACGTGCGAATGTATACGCCCACGTGGACTACGTCAGTCCCAAATTGGTCGGTCTGAATATGCACGCGCGGCGTTACTGGCTTATGCGATACGTTTTTTTGTGTAGGTTTGACGTGCTCATCGCTCTCATAGGTTTCATGGTACGCATGCAGTGCCGCACGTACGTTATCGGAATATCCGCCTCCCACAAAGAGATAGCGTGCATTTTGCGGGGCAAAGTAGCGTTGCGTGTATGCGGTGACATCCTGCAGCGTAATATTATTGAGTGTCTCAGGGGTACCCATAATGTTTCTTGCGAGCGCACTTCCATTCCAGAGCGCGCGCATTCCTAATCCAAACCGATATTGATGTATGTCGGATTCGTGTTCGCGTATTTCTTGGAGAACGACATTCTTTTCGCGGCGCACATCGTCAGTGCGGTGCACCGTGTGCGCCATTCCATCAATGAGTAGGTCGAGTGCATTGTGCGTCGACTGGACAATTTGACTGTGTATAAATAGTGCTATTTCTCTGCTCGTGAATGCGCTGAAGTTGACGTGAGCACGCTCCAGAGTCCGCAAGCGGTCAAAAGCGTTGGGATATGTGCGGGTACGCCGCATAAACAGGTGCTCACACAAATGGGCGAGTCCACCCATTCCGGGTGGGTCATATCGCGATCCCGCAAGAAAAAGTACGGCAATGATGTTTGAGGGCGCACCGGGCATTTCTACGACGGTGAGTGTCGCGTGTGCGCTAATTTTTTCTTGATGTACGCGATGGGTGTACTGGTCCTGCATTTTCGTACACACAGTATACAACGTAGCTGGAAAAAA
>WFWH01000030.1 GCA_015491245.1 Patescibacteria group bacterium
CGGGCGTGTGGACGCTCGGCAAGGGGCAGGTGGAGCAAGGCGAAACGCCCTTCGCTGCGGCACTGCGCGAATTTCAAGAGGAAACCGGCTTTGCGCCACCGCCCGACGAGGCCGGCTACCGCTATCTGGGGGAAGCGCGCTACCCGACGGGAAAGCGCGTCATAGTGTGGGCGCGCGCAATGCCACAGGTGGATCCCGCGGCGTTGCGCAGCAACCTTGTGGCCGTGGCCGTAGGCGGCAGAACAATAGAGATTCCCGAAATAGACCGCGCGGCGTGGTACCCCCTGGACCGCGCGCGGGAAAAGGTGTACCCACCGCTCCTGCCGATTCTGGAGCGGCTGGAGACCGTGGTGGAGCGCGAAGCGCGCGCCACATGAGCCGCTGCGCACAGTAGCCACATGAGCCGCTGCGCACAGTAGTAGGTTTGTGCACAGCGCCGCTTCGCACCTTTTGCCTGCGTGCTACAATGAACGCGTATGGAAAGGGGGGTAGCGCCGGCGCGCATAGAGTGGCACGGGCGCGAGCACGAACACCGCGCGCGCGGCGTAGATTGGTACTGGGGTGTGGGATTGGCGGGCGTAGCGCTCGCACTCGCAGCCCTCCTGTTCGGCAACGCGCTCTTGGCACTGCTCATAGCCATCACCGCGGCGGTGCTGGCGGTGTTTGCGCTGCACGAGCCGAAAACCGCACGCTTCATGCTGGTGCCGCGCGGGCTGGTGGTGGACGACAAGCTTTACCCGTTCCAAACGCTGGAATCGTTTTGGATAGACGACGCGCATCCCCACCGCGCGCCAAAACTGATCGTCAAATCTTCCCAGCCGCTTATGCCGCTTTTGGTCATCCCCCTGGAGGGGGTGGATATAGACGCGGTGCATCGCTTCCTCGCCAAACGGCTTCCTGAAGAGGAGCAGCACGAGCCCTTCTCGCACCGCCTGCTGGAGTGGCTGGGGTTTTAAGCGCCCGTGCGCACCGGCGCCGGCACTTCCCTGCCTGCGCTAGAGTTTTTTTCTTTTTTTTGGTACGCTGGGGCACACGCTCTCGTAGTTCAATGGATAGAACGCCGGCTTGCGGAGCCGGTAATCCAGGTTCGAATCCTGGCGAGAGCGCAAAAGCAACACCCGCGCCCCCAAAAGGGGGCGCGGGTGTTGCCGTTTTTTGGTGTACCAGAGCGCACGGTTGCCGAGATTTACGCCCGGCATGCCCTGGTGGGCGCGCGTTGAGTCAGCCGCTACTTCCGCCGCGTACCGCGCCTTTCTTCACGAGTGCGCAGAGGCGCGACTTTTTGCGCGCGGCGGTGCCGTCTTTTATGACCCCGCGCTTTGCCGCTTTATCAATCGCTTGGTAGGCGCGCGGGAGCTTCTGGCGCGCCTCGTCGGCTTTGCCTTCGCGGACCAGCGTGCGCACCTCTTTCACCACCGCCCGCATGGCGCGGATGCGCCGCAGGTTGAACACGCGCTTGCGCAAACTGGCGCGGTGCGCTTTCTTCGCTCCTTTGGTAATCGCCATGGTGCGGTGATTGTAACACAGTTTTTACCAAGCGCAACACCTCGCCTCGCAAGGCGCTTGTGGGGTATGATGGAAGCGTGATTGCACACCTCAAGGGTACGGTGCTGCGCCGCTCCGACCATGCGCTCATTTTGGCAGTGGGCGGCGTGGGCTACCGCGTGTACACTACCACGGAACTGCTGTCCCGCTTCCACGAGGGTGATGCGTGCGCCCTTTTTACCCATTTGTCGGTACGGGAAACAGCGCTGGAGCTGTTCGGCTTTGCCGAGGAGCACGAGGTGCGCCTTTTTGAATTGCTGTTGGGCGTGTCGGGAGTCGGGCCGCGCTCGGCGCTGTCTATTATGAACCTCGCGCCCGCCGCCGCGCTCGCCGCCGCCATTGCGCGCGGCGACACCAGCTACCTCACCAAAGTGTCCGGCATCGGAAAGAAGAGCGCGCAGAAGATCGTGGTGGAGCTGAAAGACAAGCTGGGCGCACTCCCCGACGGCGCAGGTAGCGACACTGAAGGAGACGGCGACGTGATTGACGCCCTCACCGCCCTGGGCTACTCTCTCGCCGAGGCACGGGAGGCACTCGCGCGCGTGCCCGACAGCGCCACCACCACCGAAGCGCGCGTCCGCGCGGCCCTCAAGGCATTGGGAAGCCCGCACCGCGGGTAGGCGGCTGCACGTGGTGCACCGCCCCGCACCACCCCTGCATTCACCCTGCGTATGGAACGTTTACTCGCTGCAGTAAAAAAGATACTCCCGCGCAGTCTCTTTGCGGCGCTCCAGCCGTGGTACCACTACACGCTCGCTGTGCTTGCCGCGGTGTGGTATGGCTTTCCCTCACAGCACCTGCGCGTAATTGCGGTAACCGGCACCAAGGGAAAATCCACTACCGTGGAGCTCATTGCCGCTTTGCTTTCCGATGCCGGCTACCAAGTCGCCTCGCTCTCTACCATCCAATTCCGCGTGGGCGACGAGGTGCGGCGCAACCTTTTCAAGATGACCATGCCCGGGCGCTTCTTCGTGCAGCGGTTTTTACACGAGGCGAAAACCGCGCGCTGCCAGTACGCGGTGGTGGAAATGACCTCGGAGGGGGCGCGCCAGTGGCGCCACCACCTCGTGCAGTTGGATGCGCTGGTGTTTACCAATCTCGCGCCCGAACATATTGAATCCCACGGATCGTTTGACGCCTACAAAGCGTGCAAGCTGCGCCTGCGGGATGCGCTGGCACACTCCCCCAAGCGCGGCAAGTACGTGGTGGTGAACCGCGACGACGCGCACGCAGAAGATTTCTTGGACGTGCCCGACACAGTGGAGAAAATCACCTACGGGCTGGATGATGCCCGCCCCTTCAACACCAACGAGCGCGGCACGCTCCTCACCCTGCGCGGCGTTTCCATATTCACCCCCTTGGTCGGCGCATTCAATCTTGCCAATATTCTCGCGGCGGCGTCGGTTGCCCTGCGTGAGGGAGTTTCCCTCGCGCAAATAAAAGCCACGCTGGAGAAAACGGACACCATTAAAGGCCGCGTGGAAAAAATTGACGAGGGGCAAAAGTTCACCGTCGTTGTGGATTACGCGCACACGCCAGAATCGCTCACCGCGCTCTACGAAGCGTTTAGTGGGAGAAAGATCTGCGTCTTGGGCAATACCGGCGGAGGACGCGACACATGGAAGCGCCCTCTCATGGGAGAGATTGCCGACACGCACTGCGCCCACATCATCCTTACCGACGAAGACCCGTACGATGAAGACCCGCGCCGCATTGTGGAGGAAATGCGCGCGGCGATACATGCCACGCCGGTAGAAATTGTTATGGACCGCAGGCGCGC
The DNA here is from genome assembly GCA_015491245.1 of Patescibacteria group bacterium. Classification (GTDB taxonomy): domain Bacteria; phylum Patescibacteriota; class Minisyncoccia; order Phycocordibacterales; family UBA12088; genus WFWH01. The sequence goes on from WFWH01000030.1 coordinate 3,326, forward strand.
CATTCGCCGCGCCTTACGAAAAGCAAATGCCGGCGATGTGGTGCTCATCACCGGCAAAGGAACCGACCCCTTCATCATGCGCGCGCACGGCGCGCGCGAGCCATGGAGCGATGAAAAGGTGGTGCGGGAAGAGCTGCGCAAATTGAAATAACCGCGGCTACGCGTACGGTGTGGGGATGCCGCACATACGGCAGAAATTCACAAATGCTTCATTCTGCGCCCCGCCGGCATACTCCGCCGCGTGCGGCAGCGGAGCGTCCATGCCCCACGAAAGCAACACGATGGGGGCGATAGTGCACGCCACTTGGAAACCGGCCTGGAATACGCTTTGGTATTCCTGCGTAAAGGTGATTTCCAGCATTGACACCAGGGTATCCCGAGGGAATCTTTCCTCTTCCCACTCATCTGCTTCCTCTCCGGAAAACAGCGCCCAAAGCACCTGCTCAGGTACACAAGGGTCGCTTGTGTCCCTTATAAACGAACACAACGCGCGCTGGTCCTCTCGGCTCCAGACCACCAACGTGCCGCTCTGCTCCCCATACAAAACGAGCGAGGGGAAGAGTTGCACCCGCTGAGTGGTGATATCCGCGCGCACTTCGGTGCACCGCACCCTCACCAACCCTTCCGAAGGGTGCGGAAGAATAACTTGAGTATCGTATCCCTCCGGACCTTCGGCAATCCACCACAGCCGGAGCACTTCAGGCACATCGGTGCTGTCTTGTTGTACAGACATAACCTCACCTCCTTTTTCTCCTGAAGAAAAGCAATCCATATTTTCTTTGCTTACGCAAGTTCCGTTGCACACCAAAAGGCATGCGGCTGCGGTACTCACACCTTTACGCAAAAATGCCACCAGGTGGTGCGGCGCTCCGTAACCCTTTTTTCCCACCCCGGCAACCCATGCCGTTGCGCGCAGCGTGCGCATCTGCGCCCCTCAGGAAGTACTGCGCCCTTCACCCCTCGCGATGCATAGCGCAATGCGGCGGCATACAGAACAAAATGATGCCCGCCGCCACCGACACATTGAGCGACTCTTTGGTGCCCACAAGAGGAATTTCTACTATCTCGTCGGCGTGCGCCCGCACCGCTTCGGCTACTCCGCGCACCTCGTCTCCCAGTACGTAGGCGGCCTTCTCCTTCCGGAGCGCGGCACTGGCGCGGAAATCCCGCGCGTGCGGATCTTGCTCCACCGCCGCCACGAAAAACCCCTCGCGTGAAAGGGCGCGCACGCATGCGAGGGTGTCCTCCCACGTGCGCCACGGCAGGGTGCGCTCCGCGCCCAGTGCTACTTTCGCAAATGCCGCACGTGGCCTCCCGAAGCGGTCCTCCGGCGCGGGCGTGATGCCGCAGAGGTGCACACATTGCACACCCGCCGCCTCTGCGGTGCGGAACATGGCCCCCACGTTATGCACGCTGCGCACGTTGTCCAACACCAGATGGACCGTGCGGTGCGCGCCGTATAACGGCCGCTTTTTCTGGTGCGCCATGCGGGCATGGTAGCGGTGCACTCCCGCGGGCGCAAGGCGCGCAGTGCGGCGTTTTTTTGGTATACTCAACACATCATGGCGGTATTGAGCTTATTTCCCGAACTGCTCTCGTACGCGTTTGTAGCGCCGCTCGTGCTGCGCCTCGCACTCTCCCTGTTTCTTCTCGCGGAGGCACGGCACCTCCTACGCAAGCGAAGGGAGCGCGCGCACGCAGAGGATGCGGCAGCTCTCCCGTACCCCCCACGGTGGGGAGGAATACTGGAAATTGCACTGGCGCTTTTGCTCCTCCCCGCGCTCTTTACCCAAGCGGCCGCATTTATTGCCGCGCTCCTTTTGGGGGCGCTGTGGCGCTCCTCTGCACTGCGCGCGCGCTTTGCCGCGCGGCACGAGCCCTTGGTGTATTTGTTTGCCGCCATTATGGCGCTTTCCCTGGTGGTGTTGGGTCCGGGTGCGGTAGCAATAGACATGCCTCTGTAGCGCACGCCGCGCCGCGGGAAAATGGACACCGCATATTTTTGTGGTACAATCTTTCCGCGCATCACGCGCCGCACCCCCTGTAGCTCAGTTGGTAGAGCAGCGGCCTTTTAAGCCGACGGTCGAAGGTTCGAGTCCTTCCGGGGGGACACACCGAGGAGCGGCACGACAAAGAGTGCCGCTTTTTCTAATGGGTGCACCACAGCATCAGTATACGGCATTAGTGACATTAGGGCCCTGTTTGATATGATTGGCAGTATTACCTGCTGCATTTCTTTAAACCCTCCCCGTAAGCCCTTATGCCCCCACGAGAATCTCCGCCACCTCCCGCCACACAGGAATCCCAAGAACATCAGCGACCGTCGTGGGAACTCTTGAAACAATTCCTTTGGGTTGCGGAAAGGGGCAGTACCGAAGAGCAAGAGGAGATACTGGAACACCTCAAAGAGGCGAAAGACGATCGGGTAAGTTACCTGTTTCTGGAAAGCCTGTTGAGTAACGGCACCTCGGCTTCCCGAAGACTTGCTGCCCACCATTTACATCTTATTGAAAACGAGGGGCTGAGAGGCGCACTTATCGCCAAAGCGCTGAAAAGTGAAGGTGTGGCAGCCAGTGTCCCCGCAATAGCGCAAGCGCTGGCACTAACACAGGAAGCGTGGGGAGAATACCTTTTGAAAAAGGAGGGGATAGACACGAATGAGTGTTCCATTGAACCCACACGTCCGTTTGACAACGAAGCGGTGCGCGCGTGGATTTTACACAAATTCGAAAAGAAAAACCCGCGTATTCCGATTCCTCGTGCGGATATAGATCAAATTGCATTTCTCAAGGATACCGAACTGCAAGAGTGGCTTTTTGACGAGCTGTGGGAAGGTTATTTATGGGAAGACGATTCATGGAAAGGAGAAAGCAACACGGGTATCTACTTAGTGCGCAGTATGATAGTGGCGCAGGCGCACCACCTGGAGAGCCCGCTGGCGAAAAAGCTGCTGCGAAAAGCACTGGACAGCGATATGGAGAACCTCCGCCGCGACGCAGCGAGTCAAATATCCCTTCTTAAAGATAGAGAGGTACAAAAAGAACTCGTAGATGAAATTATCCAAAGGAGTAAGGGGTGTTTAAGTTATGCCGCGATAGCATGCGCACATCTCATTGAAGACCACAGGGTGAGAAAAAACCTTGTGCGTGAAGCACTGGAGAGTGACGAGCCTGAACTGCATCGCTGCGCGATACGCCAAGTGGCCCTTCTGGAAAAAGATGAGTTGCGGCAGCGATTATGGGATGCATTGAGAGACACAAATCTACTAGTACGCGAAGAAGCAGTGAGACAGGCAGGGCTGTTGGAAGACGGCGCGGAGCGTACTGAGTTTCTGTGGCGGGCAATGGGAGACAAACATCCGTGGATTCGAAGTGCCGCGGTGGAACAAATAGCAACACTGGAAAACGACGAGGAGCGGGAGCGCTTGATAGAGAAAGCACTCGAAGATGAGAAAAGTGAGGTCCGCGGTGCCGCGGTGGAGCAGCTGGAAGCACTGAAGGACAGCGCACTGCGCGCAGAGTTGCTGCGAGGAGCACTCGCAGATGAGAATATCTACGTGCGTCGCGTTGCAGTGGAGCAAATAGGAATATTAGAAGAAGACGCAGAGCGTGCAAAGTTATTGTGGCAGGCGGTAAAGGATGAAAAATTTTCTGTTTACTACGCGGCAATACAACGCATAGAGGAGTTGGAGTCTGACGCGCAACGCACGGAGTTATTGCGGTACGTGATAAGTAACGGCGGCGATGGTGTGCGACCTTTAGCGGTGAAACAGATAGCAACGCTGGAAGACGACGGAGAGCGCGCGCGTTTGATACAAAAAGCACTTGAAGATAAGAAAAGTTGGGTCCGCAGTGCCGCGGTGGAACAAATAGCCACACTGGAAAACGACGAGGAGCGGAAGCGCTTGCTGTGGCGGGCGATTGAAGACGAGGATTTTTTTGTGCGCGAAGCGGCGGTAAAGCGCGTGTGGCTGCTGCGACACGAAACAGAGCGTACCGAGCTGCTGAGGCACGCGCTGCACGCACATACAAGCCGTACAGTGGTAGAGCGAATAGGGCTGTTGGAAAACGATGCAGCTCGTGCGGAATTATTGTCCGAAGCGATTGGAAACGGGCACCATAGGGTGGTTCGCCTTGCCGCAGTAGAGCAACTGGGCGTGCTGGAGAGCGACACACAGCGCGTAGCGCTACTGCAAAAGGTGATCAACGATGGGGATGAGCATGTGCGCAGTGCTGCCGTAACGCAATTGGCGCTGTTGGGGAATGAGGCCAAAGCGCAGCTTTTACTGGGCACCGCAACCCCCGAACAGCAGAATCCACGCGAAGAACGCTCCTTACCCGCCGATGCGTTCCTGCTGCATGCCGCGGGCTCTTTCTCTTTCTCTCCTGAATTTTTGAATGTCCTGCGGCCCTATGATGCGTGGGCGCGTACGCGCCTCCATGTGCTCGCCTGCGGGCTGGCAAATCCCGCCGAGGGGAATCTGCTGTGGCGCTTGGAAATGGTCAAAGAAGCACGCGAGGCGGTGGGCCTGCTTTTGGTACGCTACTTCTCTGTAGAAGAAGACCCCTCGCATCCCCTGCACCGCACAGTGAGAGGCCTCGTCGATTCGCTGCCGCCTCTTGCCCTGTTTTACGCTTTATTCGACACCTTAATACCAATGGGTTACAAAATACACCTTCCCTCTCCATCGGAAAGCCAGAAGCCATCGTTTCAAAAATGGCAGACGCTTCTGGACGAACACTTTTCCGGCACAGGCGGCTTCTCTTTGGCGCACGCCGAGCACACTGCGGTGGCGCCCCCTCTTGCCTCCCCTACACTCGCCGCGCTCGCCATGTTATCACTCAGAAAATGGGAGCAAGAATTTGACGCCTCCCTCAACCCCTCTTTTCAGATTACCCTTCCCGACCGCATCAGCTATGAGCGCGTGCACCTCGGCGCGCTGTGGTACACACATTCACGCATGGGGAACTACCCATTAGGATCTCTCGCCGCATTGAAAACCAATCAAACGGAAGGATATGCCCACTGCATCTACGACGGCGGAGGAGAAACCGTACCGTTTCCCGTGGCGTCTACGTCAAGTAAGCCCGTGGGGGTACCTTTTATGGGGCGCACCGATTACCTTTTGTGGTCACTGCCGCCGCGAAGACCCGATGCGCGCGATGAGGAAAAGAGCGGCACGCTGCCGCAAGAGGCACAGATGTTCTTACTGCGCATCAACGAGCTTGCGCGCGGGCATGTGTTGCTCTCGGCGGCCGCACACCCCGAACATCCCTTCTACAGGGAAGGGGGAGAATTTGAGAATGCGCTGTGCGTGTGGTGGAACGAACTGTTTGATACCTATGTGCCGCAATGGATAGATAAAGAGAAAAAAGAAGCAAAAAACAGTGGGGATCGTCGCGCGCTTTCGCTTTTGGGCGAGATGGAAAAAAATCTTGGAGCGCTTAAGCACGCATCACTCCCTGACGGAGAGGGAAATATCTATGTGGGAGAAAGACGTACTTCTTATGGCGCTCTCAGTCGCCTGGGTGCGGAGACGCTGGAATTAGCGGCACGCAACGTCTCTTCTGACCAGAGGGCGTGGGAGCGCTTTACTCAATTGCGCAAATTGGCGCGCCGTTTGCTCTACCAGCACGCAGTGGGAAAATCAATTCCTTCTTTTTTCCACCCCTGGCTCAGTACAGAGCTTGAAAAAAACGAGTGACCATGTCACGGTAATTACATGCAACACCATATTTATTCTGAAGCCGATTACTTACGCCCCTTCACACCGGAAAATAGCCAGCCGGGCGTGCCGGAGAAAACTCCAGAAACAGTGCCGATGGAGACTCCCTCACCTGAAAGGTGGCCTGAGCCGCCTCTTAAGCCCGACACGCATCCTTCGGAGCAACCCCGCGTACCGGAGGAGCCTGAAGAGCCCCGTAAGGTGCCTGAGCGCCCAGGTGAGCTGGAGCCAGCGTAACACGCCGTATAGCAAGGGCTTGGTTGCTATAAAGCACACATGCTTTTGTCGCCCACACTGAAATGGTCCGGCGCGCTTTTGCGCGCCTTTTTGTTTTAACGTACCTTTTCTGTGCAGGCGGCGGTGCGGCAGAGAAAAAAGGCGCCGTGTATTGCACCCCCTCACCGGCTAGACGCTGAGCAGTATGCGCTCCAGTGCCACCTCCAGCGATCCGCCGCGGCGCCGGACCTCGTGCGGCGCCTGCAGGAGGCGCCAGAGAAGGCCGCGCAGCTCTTGTTCGGTATAGAGGGAAGCGCCGCGGCGCGCGGCGGCAAACACGCGTGGAGAGAGGCCCGCTTCTTGTGCGCTTCCGGCGCGCGCCGCCAAGAGGAGGCATTTCGCCTGCCAAAACAGCACGCCCTGCAGCTCTTCGGGGCTTGCCCCGCGCGCGAGCGCCTCGCGGTACTTAACCCACAGCCCCTTGCGGTCGCGCGCCACCAAAGCATCGGCAAGCGCAAACGCGCGCGGCGCCTCCTTTGCGGCACGGGAAGCCGGCGCGGTGCACGCTTTCATTTCCCGCGCGTGCGGCGCAAGCGCCGCCTGCGTTTCTTTATCCAGCACGCCCTCAATGGCAAGAAACACGTGAGGCGACGCCGCCAAAAGCGGCGCTACTGCGCACAGTGCCGCTTTACCCTCTTTGGTTTCCGTAAGGCAGTCCAGCGTCACGATGTAGTGCGGCGCAAAAAGCCCCCGCCCGCGCGCGAGTGCTTCAAGCTCCCCCTCTTGCAGGGTATCCGCTGTCACGCGCACCTCGTGCGCGTCGGGACGCTTTTGCAAGAGCGCCGCGCGCAGGCGCCCCGCCGCCGCGCGCGCCCGATGCCTCTCTTCCCCGTGCCACACATACAGCATAGGCAGATTATGCGCGCGCCCGCCACTGCGCCATATCGGCCCACGTCGGCCCTTCCCGCACCTCCACCAAAAGCGGCACACCGCGCCGCTGCTCCTCGGGCACCACGTGTTCCATTACCTCTTTAATCGCGCGCGCTGCGGCATCACGTACCTCCCGCCGCACCTCAAACAAAAGCTCGTCATGTATCTGCAGTACCGGATATACCTTTTCCCCCCACCCTTTCTTTTTAATGAGCGCGTCAATGGCGACCATGGCAAGCTTGATGATGTCCGCCTGGGTACCCTGTATGGGCGCATTGAGCGCCATGCGCTCGGCGGCGGCGCGCACCTGCGGCAGCGGCGAGGTGATGCCAGGAAAGCGGCGCCGGCGGCCGAAGAGCGTCGTGGTGTACCCGCGCGCCGCCGCTTCTTTCTTGGTGCGTTCCAAAAAGCGCGCCAGCCCCGCAAAGCGCGTAAAGTAGGCATGCAGGTATGCCTGCGCCTCGTCGCGCGCCACACCGAGGTTTTCCTTCAACGCATTGACGCCCATGCCGTAGAGAATGCCGAAGTTGATTACCTTCGCGCGCCGCCGCATTTCGGGCGTTACCGCATCCTCCGCAACCCCAAACATGGCGGCGGCAACCGCCGCGTGCACATCTTCGCCGCGCACAAACGCGGCGCAGAGCGCCTCATCTCCCGACAGCAAGGCAGCAATGCGCAGCTCTATCTGCGAATAGTCAAAGCTCATGAGCGAAAACCCCTTGGGAGCGATAATGGCGCGCCGAATGGCGCGGCCGCGCGCGGTCTTTATGGGAAGGTTTTGCAGATTGGGATGCTGGGAGGAGAGGCGCCCCGTTGCGGTGCCGGTTTGGGAAAAGCGCGTGTGGAGGCGGCCTGCGGAGTCTGCCATAGACGGCAGAGGCTCCAGATAGGTGGAGAGGAGCTTTTGCAATTCGCGGTACTCCAAAATGAGCGGCACCACGGGGTGCGCCGCGCGCAGTTTTTCCAGCTCCGACTCTTGAGTGGAGCGCTGTCCGGTCGCGGTCTTCTTCACCCCCTTGGGGGAGAGCGCGAGCGTATCAAACAGCACCTCGCCCAACTGCCGCGGTGAATTGATATTAAACGCCACGCCCGCCATGGTATGAATGGTGCGCTCCAGCGCCTCCAGCTCTTTGCGGTACGCGCGGGATACCTCTGCGAGGTACGCGCGATCCAAAAGCACGCCGCGCGCTTCCATGCGGCGCAGAATGGGAATGAGGGGCTTTTCCATAGTGGCGAACACGTCCCACAGCCCCTCCCGGGAAAGCTCTTCCATGAGCGCGCGGTGCGCGGCGGCAAGGTCCTTAGCGCCCGTGTGGGAGAGAATGTCTTCCAGCGAAGGGTGCGTGCGCGCAGAATCCAAAAGCCACAGCGCCACCTTTGCCTCTTCCAGCATAACAGGATCGGCTGCTTCTTCACGCGGGGGTGCGCTCACGCCCCCCGGTGCCGCAGTATCGCGCGCCGTCCCTTCTTCTGCGGGAAAACGCGCATCAAAGCGCGCCACGAGCGAACGAAAGCCCCATTCCCGCAGAAGCGCGCGCGCCGCGCTGCGGTCAAGCGCCTTGTGCCACGGGTGTTTCGGCAAGGGGCATGCAAGCGGCACGCGTGTGCGAATGGCGGCGAGCTCTTTGGAAAAGCGCGCCTCTTCCTCGTGCTCCCGCAAAAGGCGCACCACCCGCGGCTTGAACCCCTTGCGGAGGAATGCCTCCTCGCCGCCTTTGCGGCGGAGTACGGCGTACATTTTTTCCAGCGTGCCAAACGCCTGTACCAGCGCGGCGGCAGTTTTTTCCCCTATGCCGGGCACGCCAATGATGTTGTCGGAGGGGTCGCCGCGCAGGCCTTTGTAGTCGGGCAGGAGTGCCGGCGGAAAACCGAAGCGCGCGCACACTGCCGCTTCGTCATAGAGCACCGTGTCGCGCATGCCTTTGCGCAGGGTGTATACCATTACCTTGCGGCCGTCCACCAGCTGGAGCGTGTCCATGTCGCCCGACGCGATAATAACCTCCATGTTGCGCCGGCGCTTCAGGGAGGCAGCGAGCGTGCCGAGCACGTCGTCGGCTTCAAAGCCGGGGTGCGCGCACACAGGAATGCCAAACGCCTCAAAAAGCGCGCGCGAGCGCGCCAGCTGCGCGGCGAGCGCTTCCTCGGTTTCCTTGCGCCCCGCTTTGTAGGCATCGTACGCCTCGTGGCGGAAAGTTTTTTCCGGAAGATCGTACGCGGCGATGAGGTAATCGGGCTTCAGCTCCTCAATGAGTGAGAGCAGCATGGCGGCAAGGCCGTAGAGCGCGCCGGCCGGTTCGCCCGAAGGCGTAGTGAAGGCGGGAAGGGCGTGGTAGGCGCGATGGATGATGGCGTGCGCATCCAGCAGCACCACGCGCCGCGGGCGCTTTGCCGCGCGCCCTTTGGTGGTGCGTAGCTTTTTCTCCCGGGGTGCGTGAGTGGTGTCGCGTTTTTTCCCTTTTGGTGCCGGCATGGAGATGTGGTTACGCTTCGCGCGCCCCTTCGCCTTCCTCTCCCTCTATGGTGATGCGCCGCTCGTCGGGGTCGCCCCCTTCCGGCGCCTCAAACACGATGCGGCGCGCGCGCAGGGGTAATACGCTCTCCACCATCTCCGGCCACTCAATGAATACGAGATTGGCGGGGTCGGTGAGCGTATCGTGCCACCCTATCGCCGCAAGCTCCTCGCCGGAGGAGAGGCGGTACGCGTCCAGATGCACCAAACGCTGAAAGCGCTGGCACGGCGCCTCCTCGCCCTCGGGGATGAGGCGCGCGGGTATCTCGTATATTTTTTGTATGACAAACGTGGGGCTAGTGATTTCTTCCGTGATGCCCAAATGCCGCGCCACCCCCTTCATAAAGGTAGTTTTGCCCGCCCCCAGCTCGCCGGAGAGGCCCACGACGGTCGCCGTCCCCTGTTTGGGAAGGGAGCGCAGCAGCTCTTCTACGAACTGCCGCGCGAGCTGTTGGGTTTGTGCGGCGCTTTGCGTGCGGTAGCGCATTGGTGCCATTGTACCACGCGGCATGAGGGCTGAGACGCGCGGCGGAAACGCGGTGAAGGCGTGCCCATCCCACAAAAGCGCGGCAATAAAAAAGAGGCGCCGCGAGATACCTCACGGCGCCTTGAGGCGGTAGCCCCAGCTTGTCCCCTGTGTCCCCACGGAACAGAAGACTCCGAGGCACCACATTCCCCTCTGCTCCACTCTATTGGCGGAGCGGAGGGTGCCCCCCCGCGGCGAAATAACCACTGCGCCGCGGCTTCTCCCGCGTGCCGCCCACGCGCCGCGCGGGGAGATGCATGCCGCATCGGTGCGATAGCGCACCGATGCGGCATGATCCGATTCCTCGCCGCGCACTAAGGCGGAAACCCCGAAGTTTCCGCCCGGCGGGCACACCGCCGCGGTTGTTGCGGCGACGCGTGCCGCTTCCTCGCCGGGCGATAGCACGCACCCGGCGAGGAAAAAAACGGCGAAGAGTACCACAGAGGCTCTCATGCGCCGCCTCCCATGCGCGGCGCGGGGGGCGCAAGAGGTACCTCTTCCACCCCGCGCGGGGGCGCGGGCGGCGCCTTAGGCACCTCGCGCGGCACGGAGGGCGGCACGGACGGCGGCGCCTTGGGCGCCCTGCGCCGCGCCGGAGGCGCAGGCGGCACCGCGGGCGGCAGTCCCTTCTCCCTCAAGGAATCCCCCTGAATCCCCAGAGGGATTCCCTTGCGGCCGCGGCAGACCATGCTGCCGCGTGCGGCATATCCGCGATTCACGGCAGTGCCGGCGGAGGTCTGCTCCTCCGTCGCCCACGCCGTGACGTCGAGGTCGCCGACGTCGGCGTCCTCGTAGCGGTCACTCAGGCACAATGCCGGGTTGACCGCTCTTTGAATTTGCCCGATTCCCGCCTCGGGCGACACGGGCGAAACCACCTCCCTCCCCCTTTCGGGAAGGAACACCGCCGTCGGAGGCGTCACTACGCACCCGGCGAGCAGCAGCGACACCGTTGCCGCCGCTGCAATACTTTTTAAGGAATTCATTGATTCCCCTCCTTTACATTTGAACCTTCGGCAAGAAAACCATAAAAAACACAAAAAGTCAATACACCCCCGCCCGCCGC
>WFWH01000031.1 GCA_015491245.1 Patescibacteria group bacterium
TCCCCGAGGTGAGAGGGGGAGACGGGGTGCGCGGCCCCCACCGCGCACCCCCCTAACTCCGCCCGAAGTACAGGGCGGTTTTTTTTGGTGTGCTATGCACGCGGCGCGCATCACATTTTCCGTGTTCCGCGCCTCCACTCCTTGTGTCGTACCGCCCCCGACAGGCGCGCTTTTACACACTGCATATAGTGCGTTCCCGTGCCGCAAAACGGCATGCCACCCCTTGCAAAATATGTCAATATATGGTAGAGTGGCGCTATGTTAACCGCACGAAAGAAACAAAACGCCATCAAAAGCACCGCGCGGCACGAGAGCGACACCGGCTCTCCCGAGGTGCAAATCGCGCTTCTCACCAAGCGCATTAACGAGCTCACCGCACATCTCAAAAAGCACGCGAAGGATCTTCACTCGCGCAGGGGGCTCTTGGGCATGGTGGCGAGCCGCAAGCGCCACATGAAATACCTTGAGCAAAAAAACCCGCGCGCCTATCGCGCACTTTTGAAAAAGCTCGGCCTTAAGTAACGCGCGCCTCGGGCGCGCGTTGCGCTTTACCTGCGCGGGCGCCTTGGCGAAACCCGCATGGGCGGCATACTGCGTGGTATACTGCACGCAGCGTGCCGCACCTGCGCGGGTGAGGGAGCACCACAGCGTGCAGCACCGAGAGTGCGCGGCGCATGGTTCTCTTGTGTGCGCGCAGGCACGAACGGCGCATTTTTATTTGCTCAACGCACCGGCAGCAGAGTGCGATCCGGTATCGGCATACACACCTTTTTATTTCAATAATTTTACGCTTGTAAAAATACTATGGCAGTTATCAAACACGAGGCGCAGAGAGTCGGGGTGTTCATTGACACCCAAAACCTCTACCACAGCGCAAAAAACCTGTACCACGCGCGGGTCAATTTTGAACATGTACTGGATACAGCAGTGGCGGGGCGCATTCTTATTCGCGCCATTGCCTACGTGGTGACCACGGAAAGCGGTGAGGAAGCGGGTTTTTTTGAGGCACTCGCCAACATCGGCATTGAGACCAAGACAAAAGACCTGCAGGTGTTTATGGGAGGCGCCAAAAAAGCGGATTGGGACGTGGGCATGGCGATAGACGCCATTAAGCTCTCCCCCAAACTGGATGCTATCGTACTCGCCACGGGCGACGGCGATTTTGTGCCGCTCGTAGAATACCTGCGCATCAAAGAGGGCTGCCAGGTGGAAGTTATCTCGTTCGGCCGCTCCTCTTCCGGCCGCTTGCGCGAGGCGGTAGATGATTTTATTGACATGGACGGCAACCCCGAGCACTTCCTCATCAACTACCGGCGCGGCGCAAGCCGCTCCGCACCGCGGCGCACGCGCACTCCCAAAACATCCGGGTAATCGCGGGCGCCATCCGCCACAGCGCACTGCACCCATACCGCGGTGCGGGCGCTGCATGCCAAAACCAAAAACAGCGCGGCTTCCTTGCGCCGCCCCTTTCTGCTACACTGCAAGCGGCGCAGGTGCTGCGGCGGCGAGAGCCATGACGGTGGCCTCCGGTAAGAGGTTTAAACCAACATGCTTGCGTTTAAGCCCCGATAGCGGAGGGCACCGCCCGCCTCACGCGGCGCCCGTTTTTACGTTGTTAGCCACTTTTTCTCCCTATGCAGCAGCAAACCTATACCATGCAGGTGGGCGGCAAAACGCTCACTGCGCTTTTTAGCGATATGGCGGAGCAAGCGTCCGGCTCGGCTATCGTCACCTACGGCGACACCAGCGTGCTGGCCACCGCCGTCATGAGCAACAAGCGCGAAGAGGCGCTCGGCTACTTCCCCCTGAGCGTGGAGTATGAGGAAAAATTCTACGCCGCGGGGCAAATTCTCGGCGGGCGCTTCAACAAGCGCGAGGGGCGCCCCTCGGACGAAGCAGTGCTCTCCGGCAGGGTGGTGGACCGCACGATACGCCCCCTGTTTGACCACCGTATCCGCAACCAGGTGCAAATTATTATTTCCGTACTCTCCATCGGCGAGGACGATCCCGACGTCATCGGTGTGATCGCCGCCTCGCTCGCCCTTGCCACCAGCGACATTCCTTGGGGAGGGCCGGTGAGCGCGGTGCGCATCGGCAAGCGCCCGGACGGCGCGCTCATCGTCAATCCCACGTACGAGGAGCGCAAGAATGACCGCTACTTCTTTGACGTGCTCGCCTGCGGCAAAAATGGCCTCATCAACATGATTGAGGTTGCAGCACAGGAGGCACCAGAGGACGAGCTGATCCAAGCACTCTCTCGCGCGCGGGAAGAGCTGGACGCGATACAAGAGTGGCAAGCGCGCATTATTGCGGAGCGGGGGAAAGAAAAGCGCGCGGTGACCCTCACCGAAATCAGCGATGCCATGCGCGCGCTGTTTGCGGAACGCATCGCCCCCAAACTCAACGGCGCCCTCATTACCGGCGCGCCCGGCAAGGGGGCGCTGTCCGCCCTGAAGGAAGAGTGGCTCGCTGCCGTTGCCGCCTCGCTGCCGGAAGAGAGCAAGAGCGACGCGGACGATTACTTTGAAGCGCAGGTGGACGAGGAGCTGCACCGCGCCATTGCCGAAGACGGCACGCGGCCGGACGGGCGCGGTTTGGACGAGATCCGGCTCCTGTTTGCGCAGGCGGGCCTGCCCTTTTTGCCGCGCGTGCACGGATCGGGCCTCTTCTACCGCGGCGGCACGCACGTGCTCTCGCTCCTTACCCTCGGCGGCCCCGGCGACTCGCAACTGATTGACACCATAGAGGTGCAGGACGGCAAAAAGCGCTTCATGCACCACTACAACTTTCCGCCGTTTGCGCCGGGCGAGGTGGGGCGCGTCGGCGGCTTTAACCGCCGCATGATAGGCCACGGCGCACTGGCAGAGAAATCGCTGGAGGCCGTCATCCCACCCGAAGAGGAGTTCCCGTACACCATACGCCTCGTATCGGAGTGTTTGGCGAGCAACGGCTCCACCTCTATGGCGTCTGTTTGCGCCTCATCGCTGGCGCTCATGGACGGCGGGGTGCCGATTACGCGGCACGTGGCCGGTGTTGCCATGGGACTCATTACGTGGAAGGGGAACCACCACATTCTCACCGACATCCAAGGACCCGAGGACCACCACGGCGACATGGATTTCAAGGTGGCGGGCACCGAGAGGGGGGTAACCGGCGTGCAAATGGATGTAAAGGTGGAAGGGGTGCCGCTTGCCGTCCTCACGGAGGCCTTTGCCAAAGCGCGCGCCGCGCGCCTCACCATTTTGGAAACGCTGCAGCGCGCCATTGCGCAACCGCGCCCGCATATCTCACCCCTCGCGCCGAAAATCATCTCCCTCACCGTCAAGCCGGAGCAAATCGGGCTCGTCATCGGCCCCGGCGGGAAAACGGTCAATAAAATCCGTGAGGAAACCGGCGTGGACGATATCACCATAGAGGATACCGGCCTGGTGTACATCACCGGCAAAGCGGACGCCGCGGCGCAGGCGCGCGCAGCCATTGAGGCGCTCACCCACGAGTATAAGGAGGGGGAGGTGCTCACTGGGGAAGTAACGCGGGTTACAGACTTCGGCGCCTTTGTTACAATAGGACCCAACACCGAGGGTTTGGTGCACGTATCGGAAATCGCTCCCTATCGGATTGAAAAGGTAAGCGACGTGCTCTCTGTCGGTGATACCGTGCAGGTGATGGTGAAGGGGATTGATGAGAAGGATCGCATCAGCCTTTCCATAAAGCGCATTGATCCCGAATTTGCCGCACGGCGCGGCGTTCCCGCCCCCGCCGCACGACGGCGCGCGCGGTAGCGCTGCTCCTGCCTCCACGGGCGCATTACGGGGGTACCCCCACCCCACCACACGCCCATGGCACAAGATCATCACAACCCACGCCCTCAAGGCACCGGCGCCACACCCGCAGCGCCCATGGCGGGCGCGGTGCCGAATGCCGCCGCAGGCACGGCACCCACTGCCGCGGCTGCGGTACAGGGCGTGGTGCCGCCCGCGCCTGCACCGCCGCGCGCACCCTCCTCGGCACAACCCAAGAGCACTGACGGCATCATACGAAAAGAGCAAAAGGCGACGCGCGAGGGAATACGGCTCGCGGCAATGAGAAACTCACTCCTTCAGGGCTCTTCCGTGCAGCGCGGCGCCACAGCCCCTCCGGACCCTTTTGCGGTGGCGGGCGCGGCACCCACTGATCCCGCACTCGCGGCCCATGCCGCACAGCTGCGCAGAGGCGCATCCGGCAGAGCACCTGCGCCGCAGGGAAGGGATACGCCCCAGACGCCCGCGGCACCCGCGCCTGCACCGGGCGCAGCAGCAGAAACAGAGCAGCCGGCCGCACAAGAAGCAACACCGCAGGCGCGACCCGCGCCCGCTCCGGAAGAAGCGCTTGCCGCCGCTCCCGCCGCCAATGCGGGTGCAGGAACAGCGCCTGCCGCGTCATCGGCCCAGCCCGCAGCCGTACCTGCCCCAACCCCTCTTGTGCACCGCCCCAACCCCTGTCTCTTATACACA
>WFWH01000032.1 GCA_015491245.1 Patescibacteria group bacterium
CTCTCCTTCAGCGCTTCCGCTACGCACCGCGCGTACCGCGCAAAGTACCTCGGCGCATCAGGGCGCTCAAACCCTCCCCGGCGCGCAAACCACCACGGAAGCGTGAAATGCCACAACGTGATAAAGGGAGTGATGCCCCGCGCGCGCAATGCCGCAATCACCTCGCGATAATGGTCCAGCGCTTTTTCATCAAATACCCCCTCCTCAGGCTCAATGCGCGCCCACTCCAACGAAAAGCGGTAGCTAGTGTGGCCCAATGCTTTGGCAAGGTCAAAATCCTCTTCAAAACGATGGTAGTGGTCACACGCCCTGCCGCAAGGGGGCACCAGCCCTTTGTGTGCCGCGTGCGCCCAGTCATTGTTTTCAATGCCTCCCTCCACTTGGTACGAAGCAGTGGCGGCCCCCCAGAGAAAATCCTGGGGGAAGGTGAGGCGCTTCTTTTTCATATTTACATGGTAGCGCAGCGCCGCCGTACACCACAACCAAACACACTCCAGGCTTACCCAAGCCGGAAACAGCATGCCGCGCGCCACGGGGCGCCCGGCGCTTCTTTGCGGTAGAGCACCACCTCCGCAATGTCCAAAGGAAATGTGCGGCGCGCTTCCGGCATTTCCTCTAACAACAGGCGGCGCAGCGCATCAGCCGAGTGTACGCGTGTGCCGTGGGCCACCGTCGCATGCGGCGTCCAAGGCCGCGGGCGCCACGCGGGGGCGGCGCGGCGCGCCACATATTCTTGCGCATGAAAAACCGCGGCGGAGGCTTTTTTAAGGTGCGCACCGCGTACCGCCGCATAGAGCACACCGCCGCCCGCGCGCCCCGCCGCGGCAAACACACCAAACCTCCCCAAACAGCCAACGAGAGGAAGGAGGTGCCCCGCCGCTTCTCTTCCCCACTCCCGCGCCGCTGCTTCGGAAGGCGCCGCAAAGGGGGGCACAATGGTAAGGTGCGGTGGCACACGCTGCGCCACATCGGCAATGCCGCAGCGCGCTGCCACCCATGCGGTGAGCCGCCGGTGCCACGCCGCCGCTTCGCCCCGCAGAGGGTACGCAAGGAAAAAGCGCAGAGAAGCCTTCTCGGCCGTGGTGTCCCGTATCATCACACCATTACCCGCCACTTAGTACACCGCAACCACCACGTCATCCACGTAGCCATCTTCGCTGGCGCGCGAAGCGGTGCCGCGAAAGCGCACGCGGAATGTCGGCGCAGAAGCAAACGATACGGCTACGGTATGCCACACATTTTCCCTGTCTTCATCGCCGCGCACGCGCGCCACTTCCTGCCATGTTACCCCTCCATCAAACGACACATCGGCGGCGAGGTACTCGCCGCGGTCAAAGCCGCGCTCAATGAACCACGCAAAGGAGAGGGTGGTGGTAGCGCTCCCTGCGGTATCCAGCACAGGCGAGAAAAGCGCGGAGTCCTTTGCCCAGCCGTCCACCTCGGCCGCGTGTTGTCCGTCATAGCGCCGCGCGCGCCGGATGCGCCAGTCTC
The DNA here is from genome assembly GCA_015491245.1 of Patescibacteria group bacterium. Lineage (GTDB taxonomy): Bacteria > Patescibacteriota > Minisyncoccia > Phycocordibacterales > UBA12088 > WFWH01. The sequence continues at coordinate 1,492 of WFWH01000032.1, forward strand.
TCTGGCTGTCTTGTGACCATCCATCCCAGCCATTTTCAAATCCTTGCCGCAAGAGCGTGCGCGGCTCCGGAGCGGGCGCGGGAGTAGCGGGCGGTGGCGCGGGTGAGGGTACCACTACCCGCACGGTGGCGGTCGCCGCATTGCCCGAAGCGTCATAGGCAACCGCGCGCAGCGTGTGGGTCCCCACTGCCGCATCGGTGGCATCCCATACCGCTTCCCACGGCGCGGCGGTGTCTTCGGCCAAAAAGGTTCCGTCAACGGAGAACACCACACGCGCCACGCCCGTGTCGTCCGAAGCCGCGGCGGAAAGGGCCACCGTGCCGCGCACCGTGGCCCCTTCTTCGGGAGCGGTAAAAGACACTGCCGGCGGCGTGGTGTCGGGTGTGGCGGGGGGTGGGGTGGAAGTGGCGGCTTGGGAGAGCGCTGCGGCTACATCGAGAAGGCCGTAGCCGTACTCGACATCTTTGCCCTCAGGACCCAAATCCACCGCAGTCCGGAAGAGGGTTGCTTCAATCGCCTCGGGCGTGGTCGCCTCCCCTTGGGCATAGAGTAGCGCCGCGGCGGCGGCCACATGCGGCGCGGCCATAGACGTGCCTTGGTAAAAGTAGTAAGCGAAATTGTTGGTTCTCCCAGAGAACGTTTGCTGGAGGATGCCGTCGCCATAGCCGTCACCATTCTGGTCCACCGTGAGATCTCCCCCGGGTGCCACAAGATCCAAGCCCGCGCCGTAATTGGAGTAGGGCGCGCGGGTGCGGTCAAAGCGCGTGGCGCCTACCGCAATTACATACTGGTCATAGGCGGCGGGATAGGAGAGGTTCCCCGTCCCGTCATTGCCTGCTGCGGCTACGATGGTAACGCCCTTGCTGCGCGCGTACGCCAGCGCCTCTTCCAGGTAGGGCGCGCCTACCGGCCCTCCCAGTGAGAGATTGATGACATTGGCGCCATGGTCCGCGGCATAACGTATGCCCTCGGCCACATCCGCATAGGTGCCCGATCCGTATTTATCCAGCACCTTAATGGGCATAAGAGAAGCCTCAAACGCCAATCCCGCAACTCCCCTCCGGTTATTGGTAGCCTGGGCAATGGTACCCGCCACATGGGTACCATGGCCGTTGTCATCATTGGGGTAGGGGTCATTGTTGACAAAGTCATAGCCGGGCACAAATGATACCCCTTTTAAATCCGGTGCACGATAGTAGCGACCGGTTCTGTCTCGCCGCTTTTCATAGGCGATGCCGGTGTCTATGACGGCGACCACGGCACCTTTGCCGCGTGAAATATCCCACGCTTCCTGTGCCCGTATGCCGCCGTTTTGCTCGTTGTAAAAATTCCACTGGTAGCGGTAGTAGGGATCGTTGGGAATATAGAGCGCCTGCATCAGATAGTTGGGTTCTGCATACACGACGTCAAAGCGCGCGCGCATACGTGCGAGAAATTCTTCAAAGCGTGCCCGCGCCGGCACGGGTATGCGCCGAAAGCGCTCCTCTCCCGCAAAGCGCACCACAATTTCGTCTTTGGCGAAACGCGGGATAGCAAGAGGGGTGCGCGGCAAGCCGCGCCATTCCCGCAGCTCCACCGGCCGCAGTGCGGCATGTGCCGCAAGAGCATCGGCCATGGGAACCAGTATGGCGGCGAGTGCCACGTATGCCGCAGTGATGCAAGAGAATATTTTTTTTGAAACCATACAAACGAACAGCTGCTGTGCTGAAAGTGCGCTGCTGCCACTTAAATGGATAAAATAATTGCCATCCGCCTTGGCGGCGCAAGGCGCGCGGCGCATATGCGCCGCCTCCAATAATCACGGTAACGCTCTCTGGCACAAAGCGCAAGGAAGCCACGGCAGCCGCGCACCGTAAAAACGCCCCGTACGGGGCGTTTTTACTATTCGGCCTTCACCGACACTTTCCGCTTCTGCTCGGATTCCTGCTTTTTGAGGGTAATGGTGATGACGCCGTTTTTCGCGGTCGCCTCCACCGAATCGGGGTCTATTTTGCTGGGGAGAAGGAACTCCCGGGAAAATTGCCCGAATTGGCGCTCCATGCGGTAGTAATTCTCCCGCTTCTCCTCTTCACTCCTGTCTACGGTGCCCGAGAAGGCGAGAGAATTTTCCGTAACCTCGATGGAAACGTCTTTGGGGTCAATCCCCGGCACATCCACCCGCACCTTTACCTCCCGATCGGTTTCCGACACATCCACACGTGGGGTGATGAGTGCAAGCTCGCGCGGGCGAAACGTGCTTTCAATAAGCCCTAGCGGCGACCATGCATTCTCATCGAAAAAACGGGCCATCGCCTCCCGCAGGGGAAACACCCTCTCCAGCCAATCCTCCTGCAGTGCGGGGAGCGTTCTGCTCTCATTCCTCTTGGTGATTTTCATACGCCGCAGCATTGGTTATGCAAAACTTGATAATAATGTTCGACCCTGAAGTGTTTCTGCGGGTACACAATACCGTACCCCTTGTAAAAGACATCCTGTTTTCGGCCCAAGGATACCGCATCGGGGTTTGCCCCTCGGACCTGCGGAGTGCGAACCCCGCCTCTCGGCGTTAAAAACCACGCCGTCGTGTGCTTCTTATTTTCCTGTCATCCACTTTACATAACACAAAAGCGGCCTAAAGGTGTCATAAATGAAGTATGGGTACGCCATGAGGGGCCGCCGCGGCGATATCCCTATTCGCGCAGGCGCGGGACGCGCGTGCCGTACCACCCCTCGCGAATCGCCGCAGTGATGTGCGAAGAGAAGAAATACCCCGTTTCCTCGCCTTCCACCCAGCGCAGTGCAATTGCATGGTGCGCCGTGCGGGAAAAGGGTACCGCATCTCTTTCGGCGCTGCGCGGCTCCACCCGAAAATAGAGCTCCACCACATGAGTGGCGCCGCGCTCCACCACGCGGCTTGCGGCATAGAACGGATCCCGCACCACTATCGGTATGCCGGTGAGCGCCTCTATGCGCGCCGCAAGCGCCTCTTCGGGCGGCACTCCAAACGGCACCACGCCACCGGGGAGGTTGTAGTACTCATGCCCCTCTCCCAGCTCGCGCACCACGAGCACCTTTCCTCCCCACGCCAAAAACCCGCGCGCCACGATGCGCTGGGTGCGCTCTCTCCCCCATTGGTATTCCTTTCCCATGGCCCTGCGGTGCATTAGCGCTTTTTGTGCTCTTCCGGCGCCTTTTCTTTCCCTTTGGGTGCTACCTTTTCAAACACCACCTGCGCTTGGTCATTTACACGGGCCCGCACCGTATCACCCTCACGTATCTTCCCCTCAATAATCTCCATGGCGAGCGCATCCATTACCTCGCGCTGGATTGCCCGCTTTAAGGGACGCGCGCCGAATGAGGGGTCAAATCCCCTCTTGAGCAGCAACTCGCGCACCGATGCGTCTATTTCCAGCGTGATTTTCTTTTCCCGCGCCACCATGGCAATGAGCTCTCGCAGCTGTATGTCCACTATCTTTTCCAGCATTGCTTTGCCGATGGGATTAAAGACTACTATCTCATCCAGCCGGTTGAGAAACTCGGGGCGAAAATGGCGGCGCACCACCTCCATTACCTCCGCCTCTAATTTTTCATCAATAGTCTCCGCAGAGCGCAACAGTTCACTGCCGAGGTTAGAGGTCATGATAATAACGGTGTTGGAGAAATTGACGGTGCGCCCCTGCCCGTCGGTGAGGCGCCCGTCATCAAATACCTGCAAGAGAATATTGAACACATCCGGATGCGCCTTTTCCACCTCATCCAGCAGCACGACCGCGTACGGGCGGCGCCGCACCGGCTCGGTCAATTGCCCCCCTTCTTCGTAGCCCACGTAGCCCGGCGGTGCACCGATGAGCCGCGCCACCGCGTGGCGCTCCATGTACTCGCTCATGTCAATGCGAATCATGGCGTCGCGGTCGTCAAACAAGAGCTCCGCGAGCGCGCGCGCCGTTTCCGTTTTGCCGACACCGGTGGGCCCCAGAAAAAGGAAGGAGCCGATGGGCTTTTCGTGCGCCTTGAGCCCCGCCCGCGCGCGGCGTATCGCGCGCGCCACGGCGGAAATCGCCTTTTCCTGCCCCACCACGCGTCGTGCGAGCTCCTCTTCCAATTTAGCGAGCTTTTGCGCCTCGCTCTCCAACAGGCGCGCTACGGGTATGCCCGTCCAGCGCGCTACCACGCGCGCAATGTCTTCCTCGGTCACCTCTTCGCGCACCAGGCGCTCCTCCTCGGGGATGCGCTCCATCTCTTTCAGTGCGGCCGCCAGCGCCTTTTCTTTTTCGGGCAGGCGCCCGTACTTAATCTCAGCGGCCTTTTCCAAGTCGCCGGCGCGCTCCGCTTTCTCCATCTCGGTTTTCAGTGCGTCAATGTCTTTGGTGAGCGCCCGTACGCGCCGCATCAGCTCACGCTGCTGCTCCCAGCGCGCCTTTTTTCCCTCAAACGCTTCCTTGAGCGAAGCAATTTCCTTCTCCACGGCGGCAAGGCGCTCCTTGCTCTCCTTTCCCTTCTCTTTCTTGAGCGCCTCACGCTCAATCTCCAGCTTCACCAGCTGGCGGTGCAGGCGATCCAGCTCGGTAGGCATGCTCTCTATCTCCATCTTCAAGGTAGAGGCCGCTTCATCCACGAGATCAATCGCCTTGTCGGGCAGGAAGCGCTCAGTGAGGTAGCGCGCCGAAAGCCGCGCCGCCGCGACCAGCGCCTCGTCGGTAATGCGCACGCCGTGGTGTACCTCGTATTTTTCCTTCAAGCCGCGCAAAATGGCGATGGTGTCCTCCACCGACGGCTCCTCCACAAACACCGGCTGGAAGCGCCGCTCCAGTGCGGCATCTTTTTCAATGTATTTCCGGTACTCGTCCAGCGTGGTGGCGCCGATCATGCGCAGCATACCGCGCGCGAGGAGCGGTTTGAGCATATTAGACGCATCCACCGCCCCCTCAGCGCCGCCGGCGCCCACAATGGTATGCAGCTCGTCTACAAATAACACAATGCTCCCCTCCGCTTTCTCCACCTCTTTCAACAGCGCCTGGAGGCGCTCTTCAAACTCGCCGCGGTACTTTGCCCCCGCCAACAGTGCGGCAATTTCAAGGCCGATGAGTTTTTTCCCCTTCAGCGAATCGGGTACATCACCTGAGACGATGCGCTGTGCGAGCCCCTCCACAATAGCGGTCTTTCCCACCCCCGGGTCGCCGATGAGCACCGGGTTATTCTTGCGGCGGCGGGAGAGCACCTGAATGACACGGCGTATCTCCTCATCGCGCCCGATGACGGGATCCAGCTTTCCTTGGCGCGCGGCTTCCGTGAAATCGTGCCCGTACTTTTGCAGCACGTTATAGGTCGCTTCGGGCGTGGGAGAATCCACGCGCGCACCGCCGCGCACCGAAGGCAGCGCTTTCTTTACCTTTCCCTTCTCCAGGCCCGCTTGAGCCAGGAGGCGCTGCGCGCCGCCGGTTACCGACAGCAGCGCGAGCAAAAAATGCTCGGTGCTCACATAGGCGTCGGAAAGCGCCGCCGCTTCCTGCGCGGCGCGCGAGAGCACCTCCTGCAGCTCGCGCGAGAGGCGCGGATCGGCAGGGTACGAGAGGCGCGGCTGGCGCGCCAATTCCTCTTGCAGGGTGGTGGCGATCTTTTCCGGCGCGGCGCCCGCTTCCTGCACCAAGGGGCGCACCACCGTATCCGTTTGTTCCAAAAGCGCTGCCAGCAAATGCACCGGTTCCACGGTGGCATGCTGCCCCGCGCGCGCGATTTCCACCGCACGCTCCAGCGCTTCACGAGATCTCTCGGTAAGTTGTTCTATATTCATACCCTGCAAATAGCTAAAAACGGGTGGCTGCTAATGGATGCCGCGCGCCTGCTACTTCTTTCGCACGCGCCTCAGGTACGCGGGGCGGCGCACCTCCGGCATCTCCACCTCTTTGAAATGCGCAATGACGGAGAGGTATGGATGCCGCGCTAGTTTCTTGCGGGCACGTGAGAGCGCGAGCTTGACGGCATTTTCACTGCGCGCAATCAAGCGTGCAATTTTCTTGACGGGGAAGTGCATGTGGTAGTGCATCAGCAAAATGTCGCGCTCGCGCGCGGGCAGCTGCTGAATCGCGCGCCAGAGCTTTTCCGCCAAATCTTTCCGCTCAATCTCCTCCCAAATCTCCACCGGCACCGGGCCGACTGCCTCCAGGGGAATGGGGCGCGGGGTACGGTAGTAATTCACCAGAAGATTGTGCGCGATGCGTACCAAATAGGCGTAGTATGAGGTGCCACTCCGCTGGCGGTACCGCCGCAAATGTTCAAACGCGCGGACAAAGGTTTCCTGCGTAAGGTCTTCCGCGACATCGCGATCATGCCCCACGCGATACCAAAAGTAGTTGTAGATCTTTTGCGCGTAGCGGCGGTACAGTGCGCCAAATGCAGCGGGGTCTTCTTTCGCCGCCAAAACCAGCGCACGGTCGCGCTCCGCCTCGCTGGTGCCGCGTGCACGCGGTGCTTTTTTCGCCGCGGTTTTTGCTTTTGTTGTTTTTTTCCTCGCAGGGGCCATACCCGTTTCTCTTGACACCCGCTATGGTACCACGTTTTTTCTTTTTTTCATTATGGCGCAACGTCATCCATACCTCTTGCGCGGCAACACCGTACTTTACGCGGCGTAAAAGCGCCGCGCGTGCGATGCGGCGCATGGGCGTTTCAGACACGCAGGTACCTCATAGGCACTCTTTGGCTTTCAGCACCTCGCCAAAAGTGGGCGCGGCGCCTTGGCGGATTTCCTCCGCGCGCACTTCCCCCACCGCCGCCACGAGGCAATCCTCCAATTCGGGAGAGATTTCTTGGGGCAATGATGCCGGATCAATACCCGCGCGGGAGAGCGCCTCTTCTTGGGCGGGAGAGAGGAGCGGGCTGGCATCCTCGGCGGCAGGCGCCGCCGCAGGCCCGGCAGTGCCGCGCATCTCCCACCACGCGCGCACGCCCCACGGATCGGCAAACCACAGGTAAGCGGCGGCGGAGAGGAGCACAAAAAACACCACTCCTAGGAACACAAAAAACCAAGTGAGTAATTTCTTTATCGCGGAAAGCATGGGTCATTTCTTCCACTCGCGCGCCAAAAGCCGCCAAAAGCGCTTTCCTGCCCACACGAATACCCAAAGGTACAGCGCCCACTGCAGCGCCACCAAGAGGAAGAACGCGAAGCGCAGCGTCATGTCCTCCAGCACGCCGTTTGCCCGATCCACGAACGTGCGGAGTGCGGCATGCCACTCGTCCCTGAGGCGCGCGGCGTCAAACACCCGCACGGCGCGCACCTCCACACGGAAGCGCGTATAGGCAAGGCGGTCTTGCGCCTCTTCTTTGCGCCGCGCAAGTGACGACAGACGCGCTACCACGCGCACGCGCTCCTGCGTCAAGCGCTCCAGCGTGCGCACCTTGCTGTCTATCACCTCCGCAAGCGCGCGTGCTTCCCCGGTGCGGCGCGCCAGTGAAGTCAGCTCTTCGTACGCCGCAAGCGCATCTTGCAGCGTTTGGTCAATCGCTGCCAATTTCTTTTTCAGCGTTTCCTCCTCCGTGGCGATGTTTTGGAAAGATTTTTGTAGGGTATAGGTGCGGGCACTCATCTCTTTCGGAGAAAAACTCTGCAAAAGGGAGAGAATGCCCTGCGCCTCGCTCCGCGCCACTTTAAACGTGTACGCACAGCCGCGCTCCCATTCGCGCGCGTCCTCAAACACCACCTCCTCGCGATCCTTGAGGGCGAGGACTGCGCGGCAGCGCGGCTCTTTATCGGGTTCCTCAAACAGCAAAGAGTACTCTTGCGCCTCAAACTCCTCCGCATCGGCGCCCACACTTCCTCCTTCCGGCACGGGCTGGGGATAGCTCCCGGTGCGCACCCCGCCTGCCGAGCCGCGCGCCGCAAACCCGCGCGCTTCGCCCGCAAGGTCCACTCCCATTGCAGGCGCCGCACCACGCTCGGGCATTACGGGCGCGACGCGCGAGGCGCGCTCTTGCACGTAGGAAAACTCGGGAAACACGCGCGACGCGAGCGCAAGCGCAAGTGCGAGCAGCAGCAGCGCCACCGTGCCAACCCCCACCGCCTTGGCAAGGGTGCGCGGCGTCCATTTGATATCGCGCAGGCGCTTCAAAACATCCATGCCCCCAGCCTAGCAAGCATTGCGGGAACATGCAGGGTGCGCTGGGGATAAATGAGCGGCGCGTTGCGCTTCTGCCCCAAAGCGGTAACACCCCCACACCGCTTTTCGCGCACCCTTTGGAGGGGCCCCCTTATTGCGCCACCTTTTTCCCTTTGGAAAATTCACGCCGATTGAGGAATACGGCTACCACCATAAGCGCCGCACCCGTGCCCCAAATGGGCCAGTAGCCCCAGTTGGCGCCGACAAACACGTACCGCCCTACATAGAGCAAGACGCCGCCCGCAACCAGCAAGAGTAGTGGGACCGGATTGCGGTGCGATCGGTAATCCAGCGCAAATCCTACAATCCCCAGAAGCACCAAAGCGACTACGAGCCACGGCCACACCCCCACCAGCGCGCCGAGGCCTACATAGGCAAGGAGCGAGGCGGATCCTGCCCAGCACAACGGACACGCGCCTACGGCGCCCGCACCCAATAGGGGAGCGATTCTGGTGGCAAATTTTTTCATCATGGGCGATGTGTGCATAGGTTTTGTATGGTTACATTAGTAATGCGATGCCGCGCCGTGCGGCAACCTCAGGCACGGAAAAACCGCGCGCTTTCCTTTTATGCGGATTCATCCTCGGGGCCCTTATGCCTACCGCCACCCTCCGCGTGCGGGATACCGCTTTGTGGTGCGCACCCCCACCGCCATTTCCTGTACGCCAACACCGTCACCGCTCCCATCACGAGGAGGGCGGGATAGAAGACATAATCCAGATAAGGCGTAAACGCGCCCAGCCCCACCGCGGCAAGCGCAAGCACCAACACGGGCGTGAAGCAGCACAAAGCTACCGCCGCCGTGCCGGCAAGTGCCGCATAAAACCTGCGCTTGGAGGAGGCGGTCTTCATACCCTTCGGAGGCTATGTTTGATTATGCCCGTAAAATTGGTGCGGGCGAGGCGGTAGAATACCTGTTTGCGCTCCTTGCGCGCTTCCACCACCTTGCCCTGCCTCAGCTTTTTGAGCGCATGGGATACGGTGGAAACGGAAACATCCAACAGCGCGGCGATATCTCCCACCGAAAGCTCTTGATGATGGCACAGGAGCCAGCAGATTTTTATACGGGTGGGATCGCCCAAGAGGCCGAAACGCGCGGCGCACGCTTCCAGAGATTGCCGGTCTTCCAGCTCCTTTTGGATTTTTTTCTTACGTAATGCGGTAAGCGGCATAACACTTGAATGTGTATTCAAGTGTACCTGATGCAGCGCGCACCTGCAACGCCCCGCAAGAAGCGCCGCAATGCCCCCTCGCCGGGCTCTTTTCTCCTGCGTTTGAATTGTCATAGTGAGAAAGATTTGCACTCCGCTCCCCCTTATTACACGCAAAAAACTACAGTGCATATGGCAAGAAAAAACCAACAAAAAATGCTTTCCTTCGCCGCGCGGGAATGGGGTGGGAAGGCGCGGCGACACGCCCTGCGCTCCTCTGCGCTGGAGAGCGTTGAGTGCCTCTTCCATACGGTGGGCAGCAAAGGATCCTTCCTCTCCCTGCACCCGAACGCCCTTCCCCGGGCGGTGCGCAACGACCTTGCGGCGACACAGCAAGAGCGGTTTGTCGGCGTGCTGTTTTATCCCGAGCATGAAGCGGCAAACTATTGCCTTGACGTGTCTTTTTCCAACCAGTTTGACCACTACCTCTTCTTTGACGAAACGCACACGCTTACCCCCTTACGCCCGCAACCCAACGCGCGCTGGACCCCGCGCGCCCCTTCGCAGCCAGTGGGTAAAGAAAAGATGAGGCGGTGATGACACCTCCTCCGGGGTTCGTGTGCGGATGAGAAAGGAAAAGATCCCCGCCTTAAGGCGAGGATCTGGCACTTCTTTAGAATGTTGGGTCAGGTGTATAGTTGTTGGCCGCATTAGGATTTTCTTCGCACAGGACCTGGATACGCCCCCTCCCACCTGCGCTACTTGCCCTTTTGTGAGCCCGACGAATAAGCATAAAAAGAAATCAAGAACATATTGGTGAAAGTTATATCTTTAAGCTAAAATATTGTTGGATCAGGGATTCACAGAACAGCCGGAAGGAGGACTATCGTGGTCCACAAATCAAACCCGACCTATTCGTTCGGGCATCCCCTTACACCGGACTTCACCGAACGTGTGTCCAAAGGAAAAGTCGGTGTTATTATGGGCAGCCAGTCTGATTGGCCGTTCATGCAACCCTGCACCGACATGCTGGAGAAACTTCGAATTCCGTTCGAGTTCGGAGTAGTGTCAGCCCACCGTACGCCTGAGCGCATGGCGCAGTATGCACGCCTTGCGTTCCAGCGAGGCCTGAGTGTGATCATTGCTTGCGCCGGTGGCTCTGCGCACCTGCCGGGCATGGTCGCTTCCGAGACACTCCTGCCGACATTAGGCGTGGTGCCGAAGAAGACCGACGAGCACGCAGTCGGTTCTATGACCGCTATGCCCGCCGGTAAACCGCTTGCGTATGGGCGGTGGCAGCGGGCCTGGCAATAATGCTGGCGCCATAAACGCCGCTCTGATGGCGGCGAGTATTCTCGCCTTGGGAGATGCTGCGCTTCGCAAGCGGCTTCATGCATATCACAGTAACTTGCGGCGCAATGTGCCGTACACTTGCTTCTGAAGGAAAGGAGAAGCAGATGATCGAAGGAAAAACCAAAACGATCGTCCCCCTCTGGGAGGGCGCCAGTGTCGGACTGGTTACGACCAAAGACGACATAACCGCCGGAGACGGTGCCAAGCACGATATCATGCCCGGAAAGGCAAAGCTGGCGACACGCACCACCTGTAATATTTTCGATTACCTGCGCCGGCGGAATATACCACTGGCGTATATCGGACGCGACGGCCCAACTACTTTTCTCACCAGGATCTGCAAAATGATCCCGGTCGAGGTAGTTGTGCGGCGAATCGCCATGGGGTCATATTGCAAGCGGCATCCCGAAGTTAAGGCTGGTACCGCTTTTGAAAATCCGGTGGTTGAGTTCTTCTACAAAACCACTGGACGGCGCATCGGCGGCCAAAATCTGCCGTGCGATGATCCGCTGATGAAATGGGATGACACTGGCGGCTTGTACCATCTGTACCTCCCGAACAAGCCGTCCGCCGAGGGGTACCTCGGCCGCCTCATGCTCACCGATGATGAAGTCGAGGCGCTTCACAAGCAGCTCGGTGAGTGTGCGGTGATCGCAATTGACGTCTGCGCCTATCTGCAGAATGCTTGGCAGATGCTGGGCGGCCAGCTCTGTGATTTCAAACTGGAGTTCGGCATATTGCCGGACGGATCAATTGTTGTCGCAGACGTCATTGACTGTGACAGCTGGCGTGTCTATTGGGAAGGCGTGCAGCTGTCGAAGCAGGGCTACCGTGACGGCGACGACCTCAAGCGGGTTCTCGGCGTGTACCAACTTGCAGCTTCGTTGACTGATCATTTGGTGCCCTAAATAAAACGGGCACACAGTAAACATTATGAGACCTGGCGGCATGTTCGCCAGGTTCCTTTTTGTATATAAACCTCTGCTTCAGGTGAAGAATGCACTTGCAGATGTAAGTAAACATCCTGAAAGGTGCTTTTGCTTAGTGCTGCCGTGGTGGGTTATTTCTCCAACCCATATACGGGCACTCGACACAATACAAATTGTGTGGTGACATGCAACATCCAGAATTTATTTTAACTTGATGTAAAGTTCGAGTCGGAATTAGAACGGTTTCGTAGTTATCAACGCTTCGCGCCTTACCCCCTTTCTACTGTCACTTTCACGCACAGAAATCTTAGTGGCTTTTTGCAAAACGATGGGTAGTATTCTAAACACGCAAGGCTGTGTTTAGAATGTTGCCCGTGGTGGGCAACCGGGCATAATGCTCGCCGTGGAAACAAAAAAAGGAGAGTGGAAATGGACTGGTACCAAATTTTCGTCAACGCCCCCGGGAAAGGGGTAGACGAAGAGTGGCGAGCGATCAAGAGGGTGGATGAGCACCTCGTCACGGAGTTTGGCATCAGCACCCTCTTCGAAGCGCCACCGCCAGATGGCGTTCCTATTCAAAACAAGGACGGAATGTGGGTGGTGCGCGTGCAAAACCGATCGATATTGGACCTTGTCAGGTTTATCCTGACAAAGCACTACGGCTTCGAAATTGTGCGCAAGGTGGCGCACAGATCTTAAGTCAAGGGTGCTAGAGCTAGAGGTTCTATAAAATGGAATATGTCCCGAAAGTGCCGCTAAGTGAAAAGGGTAAGGTGGGGCAATGGTGCTCCACCTCTGCCCCAAACTCGATGGCGTTTTGTCCTTTTGGTGTCATCCAGTTTTTTACTTAAAACTTCTCTGCTTTCACATTGACAATTTCATATGTCCATTTAACTTTGTTCTTGGGCAGAGGCATTCCTTTAAATGCCACTAGATCAAAGAAGCGCCGCACCTGCCCTGCTGGTATCCTTACATATGGGTTTGCAACTTCTTCTCCAATAATTTCACAATCAGGACCTACTATTTCAGTTGGGCAATCATAAATTCTTATTCTAAAAAATAAAGAGTTTATGGTGTTAGAGGAGTTATTTTTGACTTCCCCAGTAAAAGCAACGTAAGGAAACTCTCTTGGTTCTAACTCAACGTTTCTTGTCTCAAGATCATTTAAAGATATTGTGGCTTCAAGTGTTTTTGTTTTTTCAAAATAATCACGAAGTCCAACACTAGATACTGCAATAAGTGCAGTCGCAATGATAAGCATTTTTTGCACGAGACTCATAAAGTTATTCTAACGCAATCCGCAACTTTAGCTTAGTAAGTTTCCTACAGTGTTCATTGAGTATCTGAGGTGTCCACATCCCCCGAGCACGAACGACTTAGCGACCTTACGCGACCAATTGCGAATTTTCTTGTACACATAACCTTCAAAGGTGTGCCCAAAATATCTCTCAAAAACAAGTTAATCTTGCTGCCGGGCTAGGACTCGAACCTAGATTACTTGGGCCAGAACCAAGCGTCCTACCATTAGACGACCCGGCATGCACAAGAGGTGCGCGCCCACCGCTACCGCGCACGGCGCACGCACCGCCATGGCTATGTTGTACCACAGGGCAAGTGCAAGCTCAATGGCTGCCCTCTTTTTTCTAGAAGCCAAATATACTGGTGACAAAGCGTGTGGCAAAATCTGCGTCAGCGCCGTGCCCGAGAGCGGCACCGAGGGTTCCCGTGATCAAGAGCGCCACGAGCCCCAAGAGCGCGAGCACGTTAATGCCCCACCCCTCTGTGAGGCGGCGTGAAAAAGCAACGGCAAGATGATACGGCTTGCCCGCGCGCGAAAGAAACGCATCCGTGCGCGGGCACCTCACGGCAAACACAAAGGTGTAGGCGAGCGCAATAATGCCGAAAATCGCCGCCGTAAGGAGCGCGAAGCCTGCGTGTAGCTCAATAAGGGCGCGCAGGTTATCTCCCGCCGCACTTCTTTCATAGAGCTCCTCCGCATAGAGGCCGAATGCTATCGCAGGAGTAAGCGCGATCCCGCCGAGGATGGCGAGCGCACCTTTTATATGGCGTGCGGTTTCGTTGCGCCGCCACCACACCGCGGTGGCAAGCTCACCTAGCGCATACACACTCAAAAGCGCAATGGGGAAATGCACGAAAAATGGATGGAGATTCATAGCGCCATATTCATATTAGAGCTCATAAGTACACTACTATTGTACCTCTGCGATGCCCCGCGCGAAAGCGGTACACACTCCTTCTCTCCCACATGCCGCACACGCCCGTGCCGCAATACCGAGGCGGCGTACTCCACCGTGCACCCCTGCGATAGTCGAAGAGCGCTCTTTTACTTCGTTGGGTGCCCCACTATCACCTCTTCACAAAACGTTCTTATCCCTTGGAAAACCCTATCGTCCGCATACGCGCGCTCCGCAGCACGCTTTACGCCCTGGCGTTGCAGGAGCAAGGTGCGCACGATACTCCTGCTCTTTTCAAAAGCTTCACGGTGGTGTGGGGGCGCCACATGCTCTAGCGCTTCCAATTGCAGTGCGATCTCTTTCAGCCAAATGTATTCTAAAAGCGCAAATTCCCCTTCTTGCGGCGAAGGAAATGCGCCAGTCTCACAATAGTGCATGAGGATAGGTTTGAGTCGATTGAGTTGTGCACCGATGATCACGCGCGCTACCTCCAGCTCGCCGCGAAATGCCTGCCCCGCCAGCGTACCGCTGAAGTATTTCACTACGGACTTTTTCCCTTCCCGTGCGTTTCGGAACAGTTTTTGCAACTTTTTCCGGGGATCAGCAACGGTCGCATCCACCCCCAACCCCAAAAAGGCATCCCCCGCACTGAAACGGAAATGGAGGATCTCATCTATGCCGTTAAAAATATCGTCAAACGAGGAGGCGCGAATACCCGCAACCTCGAATGCCTTATCCGAAGACCGGTCTTGAAACGGCCGCAGTGCCTCACGTGGGTCCGAAAGGGAAAAGTGTATCAGCGACTCGGCAAACACCCCGCAGAGATATGCGCGCGCACAAGACGCATCGCTCTCCATGCGAGTGGAAAATTTCTCTCGCATGTCCCGCACGCGTGTGAGATCTTTTTCTATCTCCTCATCCGGATACAGCCCGCGGAATGATTCCAACTGAATAGACGCCGTCTCCAACCTCTCCGCCATTAAAGCGATTTTTTCGCGCCATGCAGCAGGAAAACCCTCTTCCTTGTCGGCAAGCTGGCGCTCGGGATTATTCAGTGTACGTCGAGACTCGTAGAACATATAAGACCGAGGATACCGCGCAGCAATGCGCTATGTGCGCCTGCGCCGATTTACCGCCGCCTTCACAAAAGCGGTAAATAAAGGATGCGGCGCTAGCGGGCGGGCGAGAAATTCGGGGTGGAACTGCACCCCGACAAAAAACGGGTGCACATGGCGCGGCAATTCCACAATTTCCATAAGGCGCCGGTCGGGCGAGGTGCCGGAAAACACCAACCCCCCCTCTTCCAAGCGCGGCACGTAATCGGGGTGCACCTCATAGCGGTGGCGGTGGCGCTCAGTGATGCGCGCGCGGCCGTATGCCTCCCGCGCGAGGGTGCCTTTTTTCAATACGCACGGATACGCGCCGAGGCGCATCGTCCCGCCGTAGCGCCCGTCCGCAAGCAGGTGTTTTTGCTCGGGGAGAATGTCTATCACGGGATGCGGCGCCTTGGCGTCTACCTCTACCGTCGCCGCCCCCTTTAGCCCCATCACGTTGCGCGCATACTCTACCACCGCTAATTGCATGCCATAGCACAACCCCAAATACGGAATGCGGTGCCGCCGCGCAAAAGAAACCACCCTGAGTTTCCCCTCTATGCCCTCTTTCCCGAATCCGCCCGGGATGACAATGCCGTCATACTTTTTTAATTTCTGGAGCGAGCCACCCTTGTCATAGGCGCGCGTATCAAGGTAATCAATATCCACCGCGTACCCCAATTCATAGGCAGAAAACTTGAGCGCTTCCAAGACCGAGAGGTATACGTCGGAGAGTACAAATTCCCCCGATTTGAAATACTTGCCGGCAAGGCCGATGCTGAGGCGCTTTTTCACCCGCTTGCTTCGCCGCACAAATGCAGCCCATTCCCCGAGGCGCGTTTCCCTGCGGTGAAGAGAGAGTATGGCGCTCACCGTGTCTCCGAGCCGTTCTTTTTCAAAATTGAGCGGCACGTCGTAAATGCTCTCCACATCGGGCGCAGAAATGACATGTTCCGAGGGCACATTACAGAAACGCGATATCTTTTCCTTACGCTTTTGGTCCAGCGGCGTGGGCGCCCGCGCGATAATAAGATCGGCAAACACTCCGGCGGAATTGAGTGTGCGCGCCGCGTATTGGGTGGGCTTGGTTTTCATCTCGCCAATGGAGCCGGGAACCGGCAAATAGCTGACCAGCACGGTACCCACATCCTCCGGCGCCCTCTGCTTCATCATACGCGCCGCTTCCAAAAAGAGAATGTTCTGGTATTCACCCACGGTCCCCCCTATTTCCACGAGGGTCACGTCTGCATCCGCCGCCTCGGCAGCGCGCTCAATCCTGCCAATCACTTCCAAGGGAATGTCCGGCACTACCTCTACGTTGCGCCCGCCATATTCCAGATTACGCTCCTTTTCAATGACGGAAAGATATACGCTGCCGGTGGTCATGTAGTTTGCGGAGGGGAGCGTTTCATTGAGGAACCGCTCGTAGTTGCCCATATCCTGATCGGTCTCCAACCCATCCTCCAGCACAAACACCTCGCCGTGTTCGGTGGGGTTCATGGTGCCTGCGTCCACGTTAATGTATGGATCTATTTTAAGCGCGGTAACTTTGTGTCCCCGCGCTTTCAAGATGGTACCCAAAGAAGAGGTCGCGATGCCCTTTCCCACGCCAGACATCACACCCCCCACCACAAAGAGATACTTGCGTGTCCGAGATGCCACCGTTGCCGCACGCTTTCCCGCTCGCCCCATACGCACTCCCAGTGTAGCAGGAGCGGCACACTTCTTCCAATCCCCGCCGCCGCTAGAGCCGCAGGAACTTCTTCACCGCGAGAAAACTGGATACCGCACCCAAGATAATCCCGGACCCCATAATAATACTGAATAGGGTGGTAAAGTTTTGCATGTAGTAGGTAAAAATGTTAATGCTGCCGAAAAATGATTCGGTTGCAGGTCCCAACCACAGGGTGAGAGGATAAAACGCCACCAAAGTGACCAACGCTGCAACGACACCATACATAATGCCCTCAAATACGAAGGGGCCGCGTATGTAGGCAAAGCTCGCCCCCACGAGGCGCATAACGGCAATCTCGTCGCGCGCGGTATAGATGGCAAGCCGAATAGTGTTAAAGGTAATGAGGATAGAGGCGATAATAAGGGTAACCGTGAGCACCAAACCAAATTTTTCGGTAGAGTTTATGATGCGCACTAAATTTTCTATAGCCGCGCGGTTTTCGTTGTAGTTGATTTTAGAAATAAGAGATGCACGATCAGGCCCCCCTTCTTTGAGGGTGTTTTCCAAATAGGTGACAATGGCGCCATACTGTGAGGGATCCTTTGCCTTGATGCGCAAGCTCGCCCGTAAGGGATTATCGTCCAGCTCCTCTAGCGCCTGCAGCGTCACCTGGTCGTTGGCGTGGCGGGCACGGAAGTTTTCCAGCGCCTTTTCGCGGGATATATATACGACCCGTTCCACCTCTGGAAGGTCCTCCAAAGCGCGCTTTACTTCCAAAACCGCTTCTTCAGGCGCATCAGTGACGAAATACACGTTAATGTCCACCTTGTCTTTTATCTGCGCCAAAGACGACTCCAACATGGCGTTTACAAATACCAGCGAACCGATCACGAAGAGGGTGATAACGAGCACAATGATGGACGCGAGCGACACAAAGCTGTTGCGCCAAAAGTTTATAAAGCCGGTGCGTATGATGCGTTTAAGCGTGAGAAACATGGCACTAGGTAAGTCAGGTAAAGATGGTAAAAGCGGCTGCGGCATGCGGCGCTACAGCACATAGCGCCCCGTCGCGTCGTCGCGCACAATGCGCCCACGATCCATGGTCACCACGCGCTTGCCCAAGCTGTCAATTACCCCTTTATTGTGGGTGGTCAAGAGCACGGTGGTTCCCAAGTCGTTTATCTTTTTCAAAATTTGCACCACCTCATAGGTGTTGATGGGATCAAGATTACCCGTCGGTTCGTCGGCAATAATGACGTCCGGCTGGTTGACAATGGCGCGCGCGATTGCAACTCGCTGCTTTTCTCCCCCCGAGAGCTCATGAGGGAAGTTCCACATTTTATCCTCCAAATCAACCAGTGACAGCGCATGCGGCACATCGGCGGCAATTTCCTCGTCAGAGCGGCCCGCCGCCTCCATGGCGAATGCAATATTTTCGTAGGCGGTTTTGTGGGGCAATAATCGGAAATCCTGAAAAATGGTGCCGACGCGCTGGCGGTACGCGGTGAGCTCATGCTTACGCAGGGAATGAATTTCTGAGGAGTGGAAGTATACCGCACCCTCCGTCGGGTAATCCTCCACTAGCAAAAGCTTGAGCAAGGTTGATTTCCCAGCACCCGAGTGCCCCACAATGGACACGAATTCGCCAGGATCAATGGAAAGGGTGACATCCTCCAGCGCTACCGCATTGCCATTGTATACCTTTGTAACACGATCAAAATAAATCATTGTATGCCAAAAAATCGGCACGCAGGGCGCGCGGGCGCCGAAATGGCGCAGGACGATGCTATCAGCTGCGCGCCGCAGTGTCCCCCATTATACGCGAGACCGCAGCACACCGAAAGTGGTACCTGTGTGCAATTAACGGCGGCGGCTGCGTGAACGAGAAAAAAGCGGCAACACCGCACGCGGCCACATCCTATCTTTGCTGCGCGCCATCATTTTGCGTACCCATCGCCGCAATAAACGGATCCAGATCTCCCTCTTCCAACACCGCCGCCACGTCGCGCATTTCCACACCGGTGCGATGGTCCTTCACCATTTGGTAGGGATGCAGCACGTACGAGCGTATCTGGCTGCCCCACTCCACCTTGCCCGGGTCCTTTGAAAGCTCCTGGATGGTTTTCTTTTGCTCCTTTTCCCTCAAGACTTCCAACTTTGATTTGAGGATCGCGAGCGCCCGCTCCCGATTGGCGTGCTGGGAGCGCTCCCCCTCCACATGCACGGCAATGCCCGTAGGCAAATGGACGGCGCGCACCGCCGTCTCGCGCTTGTTGACATTCTGCCCGCCGGGGCCGCTGGCGCGCGCAAAGGTGATCTCCACGTCGCGCTCAGGCAAGTCTATCCTGCCCGTATCCGGCAGTACGGGAAGCACCTCCACCAATACAAAAGAGGTGTGGCGCTTTTTGTTGGCGTTAAACGGCGAGACGCGCACCAAGCGGTGCACACCGTACTCGTGCTTGAGTGCTCCATACACCCCCTTGCCGCTTACCTCAAAGGAAGCATTGCGATAGCCGCCATGGTCATTGGGGTGCTCATGGAGCATGCGCACTTCCCATCCTTTGCGCGCGGCGAACTTTTGGTACATGCGCAGGAGCATGGCGGCGAAATCCTCCGCGTCATCGCCGCCCGCACCTGCATACAAGGAAACTACCGCGCTGCCGCGATCATACTTCCCCACTCCCGCGAGCGCTTCTTTCAATGCTTGATGCTCTTTTATAAGCGCCTGTGCGCGCGGCACCTCACGCCAAAAATCGGGAGACGCCATTGCTGCCTCTATTTCTTGTATGCGCTTTTGTATGGCTTCTTTTTCCATGTGCGTACATGCCCGGCGCGTGTCGCGGAGCGGGAGTACCAATGGGCGCAGCTCCTGAGCCAGCGGCCGGACTCGAACCGGCGACCCATCGCTTACGAAGCGATTGCTCTACCAACTGAGCTACGCTGGCGTCAGTCACCCAGTGTAGCGCATTTCGGCTACTTTGTGGAGAGTGCGCTCATGCCGTACCCTGCTCCCGCAAAAAGGACGGCACGGCGCGTTCCCCGCCGCCTGCGCTTTCCCGCGGACTCAAAAACGGCGTGATGACGAGCAGAAACAGCAAGGCAAACGCCGCCAGCAGGGGAACCACCCACGTGGTATTACGGGCGATCCATGAAGTGCCGTGCGCCGGTGTGCGATCGTACTCGTCGCGCAAACAGCAATAAAGTGCAAAGAAACCGAGTATGGAAAGCGGCAAGGTTATCACCACGCCCACCCCTGCCGCCATAAGACCGGCGAGCATAAGCGCCCACAGAAGCGCGAGCGCCGCCGCCACGCGCCAAAACTTTCCCCGCACCATGCGGGCGCTGGTCCGGAACGCACCCAGCACCGTCTTTTCTCTTCCCTCCAAATAAAGGAGGAGGGCGACGCTGTATACCACACTCAACAGCACCGCCGGAACCAAAAATAGCAGCATGCCGGCAATGGTCAGCAAAAGCTGCAAAAAAACCACCAACGCCGCGTGCGGCACGCGCGGCGCATAGAAGAGTGTGCGCCATGAAGGCGCCTGTCCCGCAATTGTTGCAAACGCAAAGAGCGTGAATCCCGCAATGAGCCAACTCTCGGCGTACAGTACCGCCACGCCCTGCGCAAAAGTGGGTAGTGCCACCCCCGCTATTTTTTCCACTGCGGCTACCAAGAGCACCGTGAGTGCCGCGGCGCCGCTGAGGCGCAGCGCGCGGCGCCGGTACCACTCCCACGCCATTTTCACATAGCCGCGCAGCGCGCAGTGTTCGGGGGGAACAGAGAAAGAAGTGGCTGTTACCCCCGCTTGTGCTCCGCCCAACGGCACGCCCCCCACCCCCTCTTCTCGCGGCACTTCCCTGTCGCCCACCGGCGTATCATGCGGCTTCATGAGGTAATAGTATGCCTTTCCAAAGTAAAAATAACTCTCACCACAAGCGCAGCAGGGCTGCGAGTGCTGAGCCACC
>WFWH01000033.1 GCA_015491245.1 Patescibacteria group bacterium
CCCACGAACATCTCCACAAACTCGGATCCGGAAATGGTGAAAAATGGTACGCCGGCCTCCCCCGCTACCGCACGCGCGAGGAGCGTCTTACCGGTGCCGGGCGGCCCCATGAGCAAGATGCCTTTGGGAATGCGCGCGCCGATATCCAAAAACTTTTTCGGATTGCGCAGGAAGTCTACTATTTCCGTAAGCTCCTCTTTCGCTTCTTCTGCGCCCGCTACATCCTTAAAGGTCACCCGCTGGCTTTTATCCTTGGGGTCTATCATGCGCGCCTTACTCTGCCCAAAGGTGAACGCTTGCATGCCGGCCCCCTTTACCTGTCGCATCAGAAACCATAGGAGAATGAAGATGAAGACGAGGGGAAGGAAGAACGGCGCCAGAGCCACTATCCAGAAACGGAAACCGCTCTCTTCGCGAATAGTAACTTTTACCCCCTCCAGCTGCTCCGGCGCCACACCGTAATTGGCAAGCGTCTCCGACAGTGGTGTGCCCAGTTCTTTCTTGGAAACCTTTTTGGTGTCGTCTTTGAGGGTAAGCTGTAGCCGCTCCCCCTCCACCACGATTTCCTTAACCGCTCCACTCTTTACCTCGCGCGCCACTTGTGAGAGCGGAATCTCTTCCGGTTTCTGGGAACGATCAATGACAAACGAGAAAATGCTCGTGAGTATCAAAAAGATAATGAGTGTGGAGAGGAGATTGGCCCAAAAATTTTTTCCTTTCCCAAACAGCGTCTCCAAATATTTGTCGGGACGCTTGGTAGGGCGTTTCCCTGGTTTTTGCGGCGAAAGCTGCATAAGCCACCCCATTATACATAAAACCCGCCGTTTGTCCCCGACCTGCACCCTCTGAGGCACACACCCCTTTCCACGCACCGTACCTTGCACCACCTTCGTTTCGTGTTATGCTCTTGCCCTATAAGACGGCCGAAGAAAAAAACACCACAGACAGGGCCAGTCGTGCGCATCAATGAGAGCATCAGGGCGCGCGAGCTGCGCGTAGTGGGCGCCGACGGCGCCAATTTGGGCGTGCTCACACGTGACGAGGCGCTGCGGCGCGCGCGAGAGGCGGGGTTGGATTTGATAGAGATTTCCGATAAGGCGATACCACCGGTTGCTAAAATTGGCGACTACGGCCGCCACCTCTACGAACTGAAAAAAAAGAAGAGGGCCGCAAAGCAAAAAGCGCACACTACCGAAACTAAAACGGTGCAGGTGAAAATCGGCACCGGCGAACATGATCTTACCCTCAAGGCAAAGCGTGTCGCCGCATGGCTCGCAGAGGGGCATCGCGTCAAAGTGGATTTATTCCTGTGGGGGCGCTACAAATACATGGAGTTTGATTTTTTGAAGGAGCGTTTGGAGCGTTTCCTCAAGATTATCCCCGAACAGTTCAAGATGGCGGACGAGATTAAAAAGGGACCCAAGGGGCTCACGGTAACGCTGGAGCGCGAGCGCAGCGGCGCCCATAAAACGGCGCACACCACCGCCTAACGGTGCGACCTGCGAACGGCCATGCGCAGACGCTGGACAAGCGCCTCCCTTGTGGTATAGTACCCCCACGCAATCCAACTTGCCATGAAAACCAATAAATCATTCACCAAGCGCCTTAAGGTACGCAAGAGCGGGAAGCTGCAAGCGCGCGGCGCGGGACAAAACCACTTCAACGCTAAGGAAGCTTCGTGGCGGCGCCTCCAAAAGAGACGCCTGCATGAGGTGCAGCTCTCCCCCAAAGCGCGGGCGCGGTTTCTCCCCCGGCGCGGGCGTTAAGCGCACATACATCCTTTACTCGGCTTTTCAGTAACCCAACTTTTATTCTTATGGCACGCGTTAAACGAGGGATCATGAAAACCAAGCGCCGGCGCTACCTGCTCGCCCAAACCAAGGGTATGCGCCGGAGAATTGCCACCAAAGAGCGCGCGGCACACGAGGCGCTCCTGCATGCGGGCAATCACGCGTTTCAGGACAGGAGGAAGAAAAAAGGGCAGTTCCGGCGCCTGTGGACTGTGCGCCTTAACGCCGCACTGCGCGCCGAGGGCACTACCTATAGCCGCTTTATACACCTTCTCAAAACAAAGAGGATTGCGGTGAACCGCAAAATGCTCGCTGAGATGGCCGAAAGCGCACCAGATGCTTTTGCGCGCCTCCTTGCGCAGGTGCGGCAAAGTGGCGAATAAAAACAACCGCACTTGAAAAGTAGCGGGTACCGTTACCGCACAAAAACGCCTCGCAGCCGCGGGATTTTTTTGCGTTATAGCTACTAAAAGGCAGCGCACGCGCGCCGCTAGGCACCACTCACCGCGCGGTGCGGGAGGGCGGTACCGCAGCCATTTCTTCTGGAAAGAACCATGGGTACCCCCATAATGCCAGCGCCCCGCCTGTTATTCCCGAGAGAATATCCAGCAAGGTGTCGCCCGCCCAATTAGGCGGCAGTGGCATGCCGGATATGAGCGCCATACCGAATTCATACGCCTCCCATACCAAAAAAAGAAAAAGCGGTGGCATAAGGCCGTAGCACAGTACGGCGCAACGCGTCCCTCTGGCGAGGAGTAGCGCGCGGCCGCGCCGCGTGTAGAGGAGCGCCCACAGCGCCACCAAACCCGCCCACGCGCCACCCAAGATGTGCATGGGTACATCAAACCAGCGATACGTCCAATACCACGCATTGCGCACCGCCAGCACCTGCAAGAGCGCGAGGATATACAAAAGTGCCACGCTTAAGCTCAGTAACCTCTTTTCACTTGATTGCCGAGAGAAAGTTGCGGAAGGCATAGCACTATGGCAACGCAAAAAACTTCAGTGCGGCACTGAAGTTTTTTGCGTGAGGCGTGCGGGGCATGACGTGCCCTGGGTATCCCAGGTGGGCACGAGCTCCCGCATTTCTCTGAAAACGGATGTTCTCATTGAAATGCGCGAAACTTCGATAGCCCTGGCACGCTCATAAGAGGACATTCATACCCGCAGCACGCCTCACTTCCAGTATACCATCACGCAAGAGAAAGGCGAGGAGCCTCCTCCGCCATGGTTTTATTCAAGAATACCGTCCAAATTGACGTCGTACAGTATTTTTTCCCACACGGTACGGTAATTGATGAGCTCCTCGGGAGTAAACCACACGCTTATTTCACGTTCCGCCTCCTCCTCTGTTTCAGATGCGTGCATTAAATTGCGCACCGCCGTGTTGCGCCATGCGGCGTGGCCGTAGGAATCCACGGTGAGATCGCCGCGAATTGTGCCGATATCCGCGGTAACCGGCTCGGTGCCGCCCACCAATTTCCGCACCACACCGACGGCGTAATTGCCTTCCACTACCATGCCCACCACGGGACCGACGGTCATAAACTCTACCAACTGCTCCACGATAGCGCGGCCGTATTCCAACGCGGTTTTTTCTGGCTCCACACCGCGTGATTTCAGCTCTTCAATAACACGCGCGCCTTTTTTCTCACACCACGCATCATCCTTGTTGTAGTGCCGCAGTACCTGTTCTTTGGTGGGCACAAACAGCTTCAGTGCCACGATTTTCAACCCCGTGCGCTCGATGCGGCGAATTATCTCCCCCACGAGCGCGCGCTGAACCGCATCCGGCTTCAGCAGCACCAGGGTACGCTCTTTGTGGTATTTAGGGGCAGACAACTGTGGGCTCATGGAATATCACTAATGAAAAAACAGATAAATAAATATCGTGCAGAGAACACGGACACCAGTAAGTATGGCACAAAAATAGGTAATACTCAAGTATCGGCGCGGGTGAGCACCTCGGGGCCCTCCGCGGTAACGAGTACGGTGTCTTCAAAGTGCGCACTCAGCGACCCGTCGCGCGTACGCACGGTATAGCCATCACGTGAAAACACCACCTCTTTGCTGCCCGTGTTCACCATGGGCTCTATGGCAAGCACCATACCCTCGGTAAGGAGGGTACCCTGTCCCGGCACTCCAAAATTGGGTATTTCAGGTGGTTCATGTACCGCGCGCCCCACCCCGTGTCCCGCAAGTACCTCCACCACACTCAAGCCCTCCGCCCTGACATAAGAAGCGATTGCATTGCCGATGTCACCCGTGTAGGCGCCTGCGCGCGCAGCGGCTATTCCCTTGCGCAGAGCGCGACGCGTCACTGCCAAAAGATGCCGTGCCTTGGGGGATATGGCGCCGACGCCGAACGTGCGTGCCATATCCACCACCATACCTCGGAAAGAAACCGCGAAATCTATTCCGATAATATCGCCCTCACGCAAGGTGTAGGGCTCTTCTGTAGGTATGCCGTGCACCACCACCTCGTTAACCGCCACGCATAGCGCGGCGGGATAGGGGCGCGGCGCAAATTCCGGGTGGTACCCCAACAGGGCCGGCGCGACCCCCTCGCGGCGCATGAGGGCGCGCGCCTTCTCTTCCAGCGCATCGGTGGTAACACCCGGACGCACCTCGCGCGCCAACTCTTCCATGATGCGCGCAGCGCGGCGGCCAGCCTCGCGCAAGATCGTACGCTCCTCTTCTGTAGTTATCCGTGCCATAGCACACACCGTGATGTCTAATTTCCTCTCTGATGCTCTATCGCCGCGACCACCGCACGATGCACCTCCTCAATCTGGGGGGTACCGTCGATACGCACCAGTTCATATTCATCGCGCAAGTCGTACCACTCCAAAATAGGCAGGACGGACTCGCGATACCATGCCAGGCGGCGCGTGATGGCCTCGGGGACGTCATCGTGGCGGCCGCGCGCTATAAGGCGCCGCAAAGCCTCTTCATCAGGAATATCCAAAAACAGCACCGTCACGGGAAAGCGCTGATAAAAATCAAACGCGGTATGCAGGACCTGCGCCTCAAATACCGAGCGGGGAAACCCGTCAATCAACATATGCTCTTCGCCGGTGAATTCATGCACCAAGGCGCGCGCCCACAGCCACACAGACAAAAATACCGGCTGGAGCTCACCGCGCGCCATGCTCGCGCGGACCAAGCGCGCAGTGTAGCTGGTTCCCTGCATCAGCTCCCGAAATCCATTGCCCGTTTCAAAGGAGAAGGTCGCACGGGCATCGCGCTGCGCCAAATACTCTTTGAGGAGGGTGACCTGGGTTCCCTTACCCGCCCCTTGGACGCCCATGAAAATAATTGAGAGCGGCTGCATTGCGTCAGTAGCCCAGCTTACTGCATTTCACGCGGAGACACAAGAATGGTATGGTAGGAGCAACGTGCACCCATGAAAAAGCATATCATCACCATAGCCGGCAAACCGGGCAGCGGCAAATCCAGCACCGCAGACCTCGTCGCTACCCGCTTAGGCTACGCCCGCCACTCTTCGGGTGATTTTATGCGCGCTATCGCCAAGCGCCGCGGGGTTTCCATTAATACGCTGAGTGAAATTGCGGAACATGATGATTCTATTGATCGTGCAATAGATGAAGAGAACAAAAAGCTGAACCACGCCTCGGACATCGTGGTGGATGCCCGCCTGGCATTTCACTTCATTCCCGACTCTTTCAAAGTATATCTGGACCTTGACATTCCCACCGCCGCGCGGCGCATTTTCAACCAGCGCCACGATCTGCGGCGAGAAAGCGGCGAAGCGGCGCACACCCCGCACGAGATGGAAGCGCTCATTGCCGCACGCCTTAAGAGCGAAACGCGGCGCTACCGGCGCCTCTATGGCATAGACCACACCGACCCCCACAATTTTGATTTGGTGATCAATACGGCACGCTATTCTTTACCCGAGGTAGCCGAGCAGATCATCGCCGCGTACCACAAGTGGCTTGGCGAAGAAGAAGTGCCGTCATCTCCTGTACGGGACGCGGCATAATGCCGCAGTGTCGTGCCGTTTTCTGCAGTGAGGCCGCAATGGCTAATATTCGCGAATAGAGAGCTGCGCGTCTATCTTGCGCACCAAATCCAACACTACCGACACGGTGATGAGCAGCGCAGTACCCCCAATCGCGAGGGTGCCAAAGCCGGTAACCGCCTGCATCGCCAAAGGCAGCACCGCGATAAAGCCGAGAAACAGCGCCCCCACCAAGGTAATGCGGGTTACAATGTGTCCCAGATATCGCGCAGTGGCTTCGCCGGGGCGCACTCCGGGCACAAACGCGCCGCTCTTTTGCAGGTTGGTGGCGATGGCGTCGGGGTCAAAGGTGATGGCGGTGTAAAAGAACGTAAACGCAAACACCAGCAGGAAGTAGAGCGAAGAGTACAGCCACTGGTTTTGCAGCCATTGGAGCACCGAGGAGGCAACGTTGGCGACCAGAGGATTGGCGACCCCCTGAAGAAAACCGAAAATCATCGTGGGGAAAAGAAGAATGGAGAGGGCGAAGATAATGGGAATAACGCCCGCTTGGTTAATGCGCAGGGGAAGATAGGTGTTAATTTTACCGCGCGACCCGGCCATACCGCGCACCTGCCGCGCGTAGGATATAGGTACGGGACGCTCCGCTTCGGTCACCACCACGACCGCTGCCGTTACCAACACCGCTGCCACGCCAAAACCCAGGTAGAGCGGCAGCTGTGACACGTTAAATGTGAATACCAGCTGGCCGAGAATGGAGGGGATACTGGCGACAATCCCGCCAAAAATAATGAGGGACACGCCGTTGCCGATGCCGAATTCGGTAATGAGCTCACCAATCCACATGAGAAGAATGGAGCCCGCCGCCACCACGATGATATTCACCGCGAGTGAGAAGAGGTCTAAATTACTGACAATGCCCTGCCGCGAGAGCAGGATGAGGAATCCCGCCGCCTGCACCAGTGCGAGCGGTATGGTCAAAAGGCGCGAGTACTGGGTGAACTTTCTGCGCCCCGCTTCTCCCTCCTCTTGATACAGCGCTTTGAGGCGCGGCGACATAATGGTGAGAAGCTGCATAATGATAGATGCCGTGATGTACGGGCCGACCCCCAACATGACGATGGAGAGGTTAGAGAGACCGCCGCCGGAAAAGATGTTCAGAAACCCGAGAAACTGGTTGCCAGCGAGAAAATTCTGCAACTGCGCGTGATCCACGCCGGGAATGGGCACGCTCGCCAAAAGGCGGAATACCACCAGTGCGCCCAGCACAAACAAAAGGCGCCGCCGCAGAATAGGGTCGGTAAAGATGGCTTTAATTTTTTGGAAAAAGGTGTGCATGGTGCGGTAAGGACATATTGCGCGTGGGTATGCCGCCTCAAAGCGGACACGTGACGCCCAGGGGCGCCTATGCTTCCACCGTGCCGCCCGCCTGCGCTATCGCGTGGCGCGCGCCTTCGGTCACGGCGCACCCGCGCACGACGAGCGCCTTATCCAGCGTACCACCCGCTACTATCTTAATGCGCGGCGTGCGGCCCTTGCGCCGCGCCACCACCCCGCGCACCACGAGCGTGCGGGGAGTAACCTCCTCCTGTGCGGCAAACTTTGCCGCAAGGGCGCTGAGGCTTACTGCTACAGGACGCGGGCGCTCCGCCACCACCGTACGCGCGCGATTTTTGCCGTGCCCGCGCAACTTGGGAATCTTTTTTATCAGGTCACGCTCCTCGGGACGCTTGCGGCGCCCTGCGCGGGCGTTCTGCCCTTTGGTGCCGCGCCCGGAGGTTTTGCCGCGCTTGCCGCCGCGGCCTATCCTCTTTTTCCGTGCGCGAAGTGCGGTGGTAAGTGTGTGCAGTTGCATAAGCCGTAAAAAACTGGTGACAAATTCTCGCAGTGCCTATGCGCGCATGCGCGAGAGCGCCAAGGCGGCCGCGCGCGCGTTGTTGAGGCGATTCTTGCTGCGCGAAAATATCTTTGCAGTGGCGTTCTTTACCCCCGCCAGCTCCAGCACAGTGCGCACTGATGACCCTGCGCGCAATCCGCCTCCCTTGGTGGGGTAGAGGTACACCTCGGATGCAGCGTACTTGACCCGCATTTCGTGGGGAATAGACTGCTGTTCGGTAAGCGGCACCGCAATAAGGTTGCGCTTTGCATTACGCACCGCCTTCTCAATGGCGAGCGCGGTATCCGCCCCCTTACCGAGTCCCACTCCCACTTTGCCCTTGCGGTTGCCCAGCACTATTGCCACCGAAAAGCTGAAGCGGCGGCCGCCCGCCACCACGCGGGTCACGCGGCGGATGCTGATAATCTGCTGTTCGTACTCCTGGCGCGCGCGCTCGCGCGGGCGGCGCGTGCGCCGCGTGCGCGTGCTCCGGCCGGCACGTGCGCGCGAGGGCGCCGCGCTTTTCTGCGGTGCCACAGCGGCACTCTCTTCTTTGTGCGCGGCATCCGTGCGCGTCGTGTTTTGTTCTTCCGTAACCGTACTCATGTGAGTTATTATTGTGCGAATAAATTGCTCTTCCTCCTTTACGTTAAGGCATGCGGCTCATTACTACCTAAAACGCTAATCCTCCCTCGCGTGCGCCCTCCGCCACCTCGCGCACCACGCCCATATAGCGGTATCCCGCGCGGTCAAACACTACCTGCGCTATGCCTTTCTCTTTTGCCTGTGCGGCAATGCGCGCGCCCACCAAGCGCCCCGCCTCGCGCAGAGGCTTCCCGCGCGCTTCTGCAACATTACAGGAACGCACCTGCCCCAGCGACACACCCCGCTCGTCGTCCACCAATTGCGCCCCCACATAGCGATTGGATTTGTACACCAC
Source organism: Patescibacteria group bacterium (assembly GCA_015491245.1). Classification (GTDB taxonomy): domain Bacteria; phylum Patescibacteriota; class Minisyncoccia; order Phycocordibacterales; family UBA12088; genus WFWH01. The sequence continues at coordinate 8,592 of WFWH01000033.1, forward strand.
CAAGCGCGGCCGCGCGGCGGTACCCGAGACCTTTGCGCGCACGCGCTTCCGGCGGCGCTGCCTTCTCTGTAATTTTGCCTTTACTCTCTCCATAGTGCCTCGTGAGGGGCGTTACGCCGCGCGCTTGCCCTGCTTGCGGATAATGTACTCCCCTTGGTACCGTATCCCCTTCCCCTTATAGGGCTCAGGCTTCCGGACGGCGCGCACATTGGCGGCAAACTGCCCCACCAATTCCTTATCAATACCTTTTACGGAAATAACGTTTTTTTCTACCGTAACCTCCAAACCCTCGGGAATTTCCATTCGCACCGGGTGGGAAAATCCGACCAGCAACTCCAGCGTGGTACCCGAAACGGACGCGCGATAGCCGATACCCTCAATCTCCAGTTTTTTTTCGTAGGGTTCATGCACCCCCCGGAGCATATTTTTAATGTGGGATGCGTAGGTGCCCCACAGCGCGCGCGACAAGCGGTCATGCATATTGACGGGGGACACCACAACGCGCCCCTCTTCAATGGTTATGCGCACACGCGGGTGTGCGGGGCGGCGCAGCTCGCCCATAGGCCCCTTTACCACAATCTCCCCGTCAACCGACACTTCAGTCTTGGGAGGAATGTGCAATAGTTGTTTTCCCACACGGCTCATACGCAAATGCAATTGCCTTTCGCGCCACGTATCACGCTACCAAATTTTAAACAAAAGCTCCCCGCCCACGTTTTCTTTCCGCGCCTCCGTATCGGAGAGTATCCCCTTAGAAGTGGAAACCACGAGCACCCCTTTCCCCTGGCGCACCCGCGGCATTTCCGCCGCCGGCGCGTAGAGGCGCCGCCCGGGCTTGGAAACGCGCACCGCATCGGTAATCTTGGGTGACCCATCGGGAAGGTAGGCGAGCGTCACTTCCAGTACGGGAAACTTTTTCCTCTGCTTTTTGCGCGCCTCTTTAAGGAACCCGCATGCGACGAGCTTCTGCGCCACAGCCTCTTTCAGTTTGGAATACGGCACCTGCACGCGCGCGTGCCCCACTGCCTGCGCATTCTTTAAGCGATTGATGAAATCTGCCACCGGATCGTTTACCATGATGCTTTTTTGATGCCAGGAATGTTGCCCTCATTCGCCTGCTCGCGGAAACAAATGCGGCACAACCCGAACGCGCGCAGGTAACCGCGCTTGCGCCCGCACCGGAAGCAGCGGCGCACGATGCGCGTGCTGAATTTCGGCTTTTTTTGCGCGCGGGCAATAACCGATTTTTTCGCCATAACCAAAAGAAAACGCCGGAAAGAGGCGTGGGCGTATACTACCAGAGCGCCG
>WFWH01000034.1 GCA_015491245.1 Patescibacteria group bacterium
AGTACCCGTCGCCGGCCACCGAGAGGGTGGCAAAGGGCGAGCTCGTGCCCACGCCGAGGCGGGTGTTGGCGCTGTCAAAGACGAAGGTGGCCGCGTCGGTGACCCCGCTCGCGCTCTCAAAGAGGATGCGGCCTTGGGTGTATGCGGCGGGGGTGTCGGCGAGGCCGAGGAAGGTGGAGGCGCCGCCCAGCCCCAGCGTAGAGGTCGCCACCCACTGTACACCGGTGCCGGTGGATTGGAGGACATAGCCTGACTGGCCGGCGGAAGCGGTGCGGTCAAAGAGGCTGCCGGTGAGGGCAAGGTCGCCTTGGACGGATAGTTTCTTGTATGGTGAGGAAGTGCCAATGCCGACGTTACCCGTAGCACGATACACATCGGTGCCATTACTTGACCACACACCGGTTGACCCTCCCGCAATGAGATTGCCACTCCAGTACAGTGCACCACCCTGGGCATACAACAAATTAGTCGTGGTAGGAGGCGCGGAAGCTACATCCGGCAACCCTATTGCCCCTCCTACGGTTACACGCGCGTTTGGTTGGGGCGTCGTGGTGCCTACGGTAAGCGACGATCCATCAAACAAGAATGAGGAATTAGTGGTAAGCGCGCCACTTGCATCAGTGAACACCAGTGCGTTGCTCGCTGCGCTGTCGAGCGTTACGGTTCCCTTCAGGGTTACATCGGTGAGGGTCGCACCAGATTGCACCCCGGTAACAGTGGTGGTGCGCAGTTCCTGCACTACGGTGTTAATATCATCCCTTGTATTTTCGTTATTCTTACGGGCGATACGCTCTACCCGCTCCAAATCGGCGCGCGTAACCATATCGGTGATCCCAGGCGAGGGATACCCCGCGCGCGAAAGCATAAATACCGCCAACATCGTGCGGGTTACCTTGTCCTCAAGCTGTGCGAGCGCACGTGAAAGCGCACCGGGTGAAATGATGCTCACCCCAGTGTTTTGCGCGCCTCCGCCTGCGCGTGCCGCACCCGCAGTGGGAGCAGCATTAGCACCAGAAGCAGAAGGTTGCGTCCCTGATGGGGCAGCAGGAGACGACGCAGGGGTATTGGCGGTCAGAGCTCCAGAACCCTCTGCAACACGCCCTCGCTCGCTTTCATCCGTTGCTGCGTTTTGGTTTGTAGAAGCAGAAGAAAGAGACTGTCGTGCAGACTCTCCTTCATCTCTTTGACTGCCACTACCACTAGAGGTAGCTTCCCCGGTAATAAGCGGTATTATCACTTCAGAAGAAGTGGTATCGCCTCCCCTGCCCCCGCTATTAACATTAACCGTTGCGTTATTGACAGTGGTGGACCCTCCAGGAGAGGACTCGGCATCGGTGCACCACCCAAAAGGAGATACAAGATTACCCAGGACAAAACAGGTAACGTCCACAATCACCCCACCGAGCGTCCTTTTTCCCCTCCCTTCTTCCCCACTAGAAGTAGGAGACTGCGCATCGCTGGCTGCGTGCACAACTGCGAGAGGAAGAGGTGCCGCGATAAAGGCAAGTGACAACACCAACACCACACCCGCAATGGCCTTCCACCCCGAAGGGAACCATTGCTTCCCTCCAGTATGGAGATGGGCACTTGGTGGCGTGCAAATCGCCTTATTTTTTATTTGAAAATTTACGCGCATGCGATTGCGCCATTAAGCCAATGTGCTTTGCCGCTGGAACCCCTTGCTATTACACTGCCGGCACACACATCACGCATAATGCCGTGCCATCCATAGCAAGCACGTTTACTATACAAGCTAGTGCGCTCCACTGTTAAGAATGAACTGTGGATTACTGTGAATTCGGTAACTCGCGCATCTCAGTGGCGCTATGGAAATAGCAAAACACCCCCAAGCACTTTATTGGAAATACTTCATCTAGATTGCAGTGAATACAGCAGCATCTATAGAAGATCTTTACTGCTAGCAGCAGTGCACGGAGAGAATGAAATGCACGTAGTTGGTTTGCACCTGTTGACCGCATCTGTATCAGGCGAGGAGCACCGCTCCGAGCCGCTCTTGCCACAGAGGAGCGGTGGGAGGGTTGCGAGGTGCGCGTGGTAGGATTTGAACCTACGACCTCGTCATTATCAGGCGAGGAGCACCGCTCCGAGCCGCTCTTGCCACAGAGGAGCGGTGGGAGGGTTGCGAGGTGCGCGTGGTAGGATTTGAACCTACGACCTCGTCATTATCAGTGACGCGCTCTAACCACCTGAGCTACACGCGCAAAGCGCGGCGCTGCCGCGCAAAAATCATACCAGATATATACTCTACCATCAAACGCCTGTACTCATACACAACATTTGGCAGTCTCGTGATGTAAACACGGATGCATAAGTACCGCAGGGGCGGTATCGCACCCGACATCAGAGAGAAGAGAAGCGACTGCCAATAATTATTGAGGTAGAGTCGCACCGGCTGGGTCCGAGCATCGGCATGATGAGAAAAAGGGCGGGAAGGTCACCCTTCCCGCCCTGTTCAAGTTGTTGCAGAATCATACACTAATCATACACTATAGAACTTCAAAAATCTTATAGCCGATGTGGGCCGGGATTGAGTGTTCGCGGGTGAACCCGTACTGGCACCCCCATTTCCAGAAATCACTTTCCGGAGGGAGGTTCCCGTCGAAGAGCTCCTTCACGAAATCATCCCACGGGATGATTTCGTTGAGACGCTTGCTTTCCTTTTTGTGGGAATCCGCGATTCCCAAGGAAAACCAGTCGTGATTGGTCTCGTACCCGACGTTGCCGTCGGGACTGACGACCTTAAACTCCTTTATCCACCCAGAAAAGTGTCCGAAGACCTCGAATTCGTACACCGTCTCCTCGACGGTGTAGCCGAGGCCGGTTTCGCCCACATCAGTATCCCGCCACCGGCGGTTTTCGGCGACACGGATGGTCGCCTTTCCCGCCTGTTCGAGCACGCGCACGGCGTGCCCGATGAACTGGACCGGGGGGCACGATCCGACGCCAAGACACGTGACGGCGAGGAAGACGCAGGCCGTGAGCACCGCGTCCCTCTCCTCGGACGGGGTTTTCGGCCGACGCCGTACGAGGGTCAGGCCGGTGTACCTTTCGGCCTTCCGGTAGTACGGCCTGATCTGGTCTTCGTGTTCGAAGAATCCGGTGAGTCGGAAGTCGATATCACCCTCGTACGTCGCGGCATCGGGGATGGGTTTGTGCTCCTCGCCCCACTTCACGTAAGGGAGGTATATCTCCCGCGGCCACGGGTTGCTGACCGCGATCGCCTTGGCCGGATCGACGTCGCGCGCGGCGATGAGGTTGCCTCCGCCCCCGCCGAGCGGGAAGGACCAAGCGGTCCTCACACCCTCGGCGTAGAGAACCCGCCTCGCCCGCTTTCCATCGGGCGAGACGACATCGATCGTGTAGGCGCCCCACGGCGCCTCCGACCGTGCGTCGTAGTACGTGCGGACGAAGTTCTCGTCCGCGGCAAGTCGCTCCACGACCTCATGGAGCGGCTCGGGGATATCGGGACCGACCTGCCCGATGTCGGGAAGACTGGCGACGTCGTCCCATTTCAGGATGACGGCGCCGTCTAAAAATTCGTAGGACAACCGGCTGTAACCATCGGTTGTCCTCAGGGCAATGGTGGTGTCGTCCATGAGCTTCCTCCGCTTTGCTTCCACCTTAAAATATTGAACATAAACTCGGTAAATATGTCAAGCCCCCCGTATAGGGGGGTCGTAGGTGGCTATTGTCTCGTGCCGCTCTGCACTCCGTTGTTTCACTAATCATATACGCGAAGCGCGGCACACGTTCCTACAGAGTACGAGAGCCCTGCACCCCCTTGTGTATGCGAGTTTTTTGCACCCCTCTCTCCCTACTAGAAATATAAAGGTAATGAGCATGTGAGGTTATACAACACCACCGCGCGGTGCCCTATGCTACACTATTGCCGTTATGGACGACCCGTTGGACCCGCGCTTCCGCGACCTTGCCCTTCAGCGCGAAGCGCTGGAAGGCCTCTTTGCGCAGCACTTTGATGACGACGCGCAGGTGCTCCTGCACGAGGCGCTCTATCTCGCCGAAGAGGCGCACGAGGGGCAAACGCGCGACGAGGGTGATCCCTACCTCATCCATCCCGTGCGGGTGGCGCGCAACCTCTTGGGCGGCATGGAAGTGCGCGACGCCGCGATGGCGGCCGCGGCGCTTTTACACGATGTGGTAGAAGACAATCCCGCGTACTCTTTTGAAGACATCGCAACCCGTTTCGGCAAAGAAGTCGCCGCATTGGTGCGCGGCGCCACGCAAGACAAAGCGCGCGAGACAAAGGCGGCATACATTGCCCGCATCATGGAGGGCCCGCGGGAGGGCATGCTGGTGAAGGTCGCCGACAAACTGGACAACGTGCGCTCACTGCTCTTACGCCGTGACCGCGGCGCGCGCTGGCAGCGGCACCTTGCGGAAACGGAAGCGCTGTACCTGCCGCTTGCGCGCAAGGCGGGCAACGCGTGGGCCCTGCAGGAAATGGAGCGCTACCTCGCCCGTGCGAAGGCCTATACGCCCCCCGCAGCGTAGCGCCGCCGGCGCGGCCGCGCTTCGGCACGTGCCGCACGCGCCGCGCGCTTTGCCCCATCGCATCGTTCCGCCTTCGCCTGCGGCTACCGCCGCATGCAGGAGAAACCGTTGGCAGCAACCTCCAGTGAGGGCGCGTCCCTGCTCATGGTGGACCAATTGATGCGGTCTTCGGGAATGCCGCGGGGATTAAAGGCGCCCACCGTGCAGCGCGCCGCCCCCTTGTTGCCGCGCAGTATAATGCGGTAGGCGCTTCCCCTTCCGTTGCCGTAAAAGACAAGGGCGGGATTTCCTTGGAAGGTATTGTTTTGTATAACGAGCGACTCGGGATGCACCGGCGGATTAAGGGAGAGGGATCCCCGCGGCGCCTGTGAGAGTATGCCGCCCCGCGTCCCAAACTCGTTGGCAATAGCCGCAGGCCATGCGCCCTTAAAAACGTTGTTTTGAATCTCTACGCGCCGAATATTGCGCACTTTGATGCCGTTGCCGTGATTGCCGCGGCGGTTGGCATAGTCAAAGATAAACGTGTTGCCCGCCACGCGCACTGATCCGGACGTAGCATCCCGCAGGTATGCCTGTTGGCCGTCAATCGCTTGGCCGAGATCCATGCAAATTTGGCCGCAGCCGCGGAATGTATTGTTTTCAATCACTACCCGATCGTTATTGTGCTTCAGCGCCACTTGGTGGTTAAACAAGCCGTTGAACGCATTGCCTTTGATTTCCAAATCATCGGTATCAAACGCCGCAATGCCGTACCCCATGCGCGTGTCTTCGGGCGCGGCATCGCACCCCTCGTCGGATAACAGCGACTGCCAATAATTATTAACGTAGCCGATGAAGGAGGTGCGGGTAGATATCTTGGAGGAGATGGACACGCATGCCTCATTAAAAAAGGTATTGCGCACCAAAACGTGGTGCCGTTCTTTTTCAATGTTTATCCTTCCCTTCCCCTCCGGCGTGGTGGCAAGCCCGTCCACCACCACGAAATTCGCCGCCACACTGAGCGTGCCCATCAGTCGGCTCTGTCGCGCGGGCGGTGCGGTTTGCGCCGTGCCGTCCCGCAGAATGCGCGTGACCGCGGGATACTGCGCTTTGAGGAAGAGCGGTTTCTCGGCCGTACCGCCCCGAGATACGGTAAACCCTTCGTAGCGCCCCGGCAGCAGCACCACCGCGTCTCCCGGGCGCGCTTTTTGCAGTGCCGCGGAAAGGGAAGCAGGGCTCTGCGGGGAGGCGCCGCTGCCTCTTCCTGCGGGCGCGGCATAAATGCGGGTACCCATTTCGCTTTTCCATTGGCTGCCGGAAAAGGCAGATCCGGAAGATACGGAGAAATCGGGCGCCGCCGCCTCCTCCCCCCGCACCCTCTGCAGCTGCCACGCACGCTGGGTGCAGGCGGGGGTGGTGCAGCCGCAGCGCCAGGTGTTGCCTTGCCACTCGCAGGTATAGGCGGCGACGTAGGTGGCAGGTTGCGGGAGGGTGAAGGAGGCGGTGGCCTTGCGGGGAATCCAGCGGCCTTGCTTGCCGGTACCCGTGAGGGTGAGGGGGACCCAGGAGGTGCCGGTGTGGTAGTAGGCGGTGTCGTAGACGTAGGTGGTGGGGCGACTGTCGCCGACCGTGAGGGTGGCTTGCGTGCCCGTGCAGTCGGCGCTCAGGAGGAGAGCGTTCGTATACCATGAAATAGGAGGAGCGTATCCCGCGGGGGTTTGGGAGGCGCGGGTGTACTC